>JANMWP010000476.1:0-4398 GCA_031394065.1 Chitinophagaceae bacterium | reverse complement strand
TTTTTGCAATGCACCCGTATCTGGTGCGTACGGCCGGTATGCAATTGAAACTGCACCAATGAAAATGTTTTATTTGCTTCTATCACTTCATAATCGGTTACCGAAGGTTTTCCTCTTTGGTGTACTATATAAAAACCTTTTTGTACGCCGTGTTCAGCAATAGAAGCATCAATGGTTCCTTTTTTGGGAGATGGAATGCCATGAACAAGCCCCATATAATATTTTTCAATTTCTCTTCCCTCAAAAAGCAGTGAGAAATATTTATGTGCTGCTTCTGTTTTTGCAAAGATGATGATGCCGCTGGTGTCTTTATCTAAACGATGCACAGTATAAATGGCACCATACTTTTCCAGCAAAATATCTTTAAGTGATGTTTGTGTTTGCTCCCTGTCGGGGATAGATAATAAGCCCGCAGGTTTATTTACCGCAACAAATGAATCGTTTTCGAAAACAATTTCCGGGTTATATTTTTTCAATGCTTATTTCTTTTTTGAAGTGTTCATGTATTTCAGCAGGCGTATTTCTTTTTCGCTTAAATAACGCCACTTGCTGCGCTCTACATTTTTTTTGGTAAGGTTGGCATACATCACCCGATCCAATCCTTTTACATCGTAACCCAAATGTTCAAATATGCGGCGTACAATGCGGTTTCGGCCGCTGTGCAGTTCAATACCAATTATGGATTTGTCTTTGCTGTCGGCATAAGCCAGGCTGTCAATCTGTATTTCGCCATCTTCCAATGTTAGGCCATCAACAATTTTATCAAAATGTGCTTTGGTAAGAGGCTTATCTAATTTTACTTCGTAAATCTTTTTTATTTCGTAGCTGGGATGAGATAGTTTTTGCGTAAGATCACCATCATTGGTCAGCAATAAAACACCCGATGTATTTCTGTCTAACCGGCCAATTGGATAAACCCTTTCTGTTGTTGCCTGTTTAATTAATTGCAACACTGTTTTTCTGCCCTGCGGATCATCGGTGGTTGTTATATAATCTTTTGGTTTATTCAGTAAAATGTAAACCAGGTTTTTAGTTACAAATAATTTTTTACTGTTGTAAATCACTTCGTCTTTATCTTCAATCTTATATCCGGGTTCAGTTACTGCAGTGCCGTTTACTTTTACTTTACCTGCACTAATTAATTCAACAGCCTCTCTTCTGGAACATACGCCGCAATGAGCCATAAACTTATTTAACGGCATTATACCGGTTGATACATTATCATTGGCTGCAATTGCTTTGGCCGATTTTTGATGTGGTGTTTTTGCTGCTCCCCGTGGTTTATCAGCAGCTGGTGATGCAGGATTTTTGGCTTTTGCATTATCAGCAGCTTTTGTTGCCATGCCGCCTTTTTTTGCCTGCCGGGCCTGGTATTCTTCTTTCTTTTTCTCTTCAAAAAAAGCATTCCGTTCTTTACGGTACTTTTTCTTTTCCTGGCGGAACTCTTCTTTAACTACACTGTTTTTCTTTTTGGGAACAAATTTCTGGAACGGAGACTGGCTCATTTTTAACTTGATTTTGCTGTTTTACAACAGTAGTGAAGGGCAAAGATAATCTTTTACGGGCTGATTTTCAGCTTTGCTGATTTATCCGCCCCGTTTGATATGTAGTGTGTCCGATTGAATTGTTTCCTGTTTTAACCAGTTTTGATGCAGATTATTTGTTCTACGTAGCTGCCTGTACTTCCATATTCTGAATCTAAAAACCGGATGAGTTCGTTTTATACTGCTTACAGGCATAGTTCTTGGCGGTAAAGGCCTTTGTGCATTTGCCGTATATGAAAAATGAACTAAAATAAACAGACAAATTAATGCTTTCTTCATGATAATACTGTTGCATGGAACACGAGTTAGATTGCACAAATAGGTATTGGTTTAAGCATATTTAAAAAATAAAAAAGCCATTCCTTTTGAGAACAGCTTTTTGCCGGCTTATATGGGGGATTATTATTTTGCTTTTGATTTATTGCCATGGTTCTTTTTCATTTCTTCTCTTTTCTTCAACTGCTCCGGAGTAAATATTTTATCATGCTGATTTTTTGCTTCAGATTTTAAGGCCATCATCTGCTCTTTCTTTTGTTCCCTACTCAGCGATTCATTGTTTTTAATCTTCTCTGCCTTTGCATGAGTTGCTGTCCGTTGCACTTTTAATTTTGTAACCTGCTCATCGCTTAAATTCAGGTTTGTTTTCATCTTATCCAGACGTTTTGCATAACCCGCTTCTTTTTTAGCTTTATGGTCAGCCTTTAATTGCGTTTGTTTTGCTTTTTGCTCAGCCGTTAACAAACCATCCATTTTTGTTTTTCTTTCTTTTTGAATGGCGGCTTTTCTGTCACGCTGCTCTTTTACAGTAATGCTTTCATTTTTGTTTAGCTCCTGCATTTTTTTACGGCTGTCTTCATTAATGGCTTTAGCCTGGGTTTTCTGTGCTTCAGAAAAATTCAATTGTTTAGCCATCATTCCTTTTTGATGGTGCTGGTGGTGTTTTTGTTTACCCATTTTATTCTGGGCATTTGTTGTTGCTGTTAATGCCAGTAAGGCAATCAGGGGAACTAATACTTTTTTCATGTCTTTTTGTTTAATTGTTTATATATAGACTGAAAGAAGACAATGAAGTTTAACTGGAGATGTTAAAGAAAATCTAAGCCTGCTTTTTATTGGCCAGCTGGCCACATGCTGCATCAATATCTTTACCACGGCTGCGGCGTACCCTTACATTAACGCGGTTTTTTGCAAGGTAATCTGTAAATATCTGTGTTGTGTCTTCATCCGATTTTGTGTAGGGAATGCCAACAACCGGATTAAACTCAATTACATTTATTAAATGAGTAGGAATTTTGCGGTATACTTTTACTAATTCTTCTGCATCTTCTATACTGTCATTCACACCCTTTAAAAGAACATACTCTAATGTAATGTCGTTTTTGGTTTGCTCATAAAAATAATTGAGCGCTTCTATTAATGCAGCAATATTATTGCTTTCGTTAATAGCCATGATGGTATTGCGCTTTTCGTCGTTAGCCGCATGTAATGATAAGGCCAGGTTAAACCTTACTTTATCATCTCCCAACTGCTTTATCATTTTGGCAACACCTGCGGTGGAAACAGTAATTCTTTTAGGGCTCATGGCCATACTATCACTGGCAGTAATTTTTTCAATAGATTTTAAAACATTGTTGTAATTCAATAAAGGCTCGCCCATACCCATGTAAACAATATTTGTAATGCCGGTGCCATACATTTTTTCGCTTTGCTCATTCAATATGGCTACCTGGTCGTAAATTTCATCAAAATGCAGATTACGCTTGCGATCCATTAAGCCGGTTGCACAAAATTTACAGGCAAGGCTGCATCCAATTTGAGAAGATACGCAGGCTGTATTTCTCTTTTCGGTGGGAATGATTACGCCTTCCAGCAAATGCCCATCAAATGTTTTAAACCTCGACTTTAAAGTGCCATCACTGCTGTGCTGGGTGGTATCCACCGTCATGGTATTGAATTCAAAATCTTCAGCCAGTTTTTTACGCAGATCAAGCGATAAATTGCTCATATCATCAAAACTGCGGGCATTTTTCTTCCAAAGCCACTCATAAGCTTGTATGGCTCTGAATTTTTTATCTCCTATCGATTCAAAATATTCTTTTAACTCTGCAAGGCTTAAAGTACGTATGTTTTTTACTGATGACATGCCGCAAAGGTACTGCCGGCAGCACTATTTTTGGCAATAAAATGTATTACATAAATGGTATGGGCTGTTTGGCTGTAATTTTGTAGTTTCCATTTATAAAATTCAACCATGCACAAATTTCGATTATTGATCCTGGCGATTTTTGTTTTCACCTGTTCCTTTAGCAGATGCAGCTCCACGGTACAATCAAATGGAAACAATAATGAAAATGCCGATTCCGTAAAAACTATCTTAAGTGGTTTGAATTATCCCTGGGAAATTTTATGGGGAAAAGATGACCATATCTGGATGACAGAACGGGATGGAAAGATCAGTAAGATTGACCCTGCAACAGGTAAGATAATTTTTTCAGCATCCATTGCAGAAGTTGAAAGTAAGAATGAAGGCGGACTATTAGGCATGGTACAACATCCTTATTTTTTAACCAATAGTTTGTTTTATGTGGTATATGATTATGAGAGTGTCAGCGGTTACCGTGAAAAAATGGTGCAGATGAAATTTGAAAACGGCAGCATGAAGCCTGTAAAAACCCTGATTGAAAATATACCTGCATCCAGCATTCACAATGGTTCCAGGCTTTGGGTAACCAATGAAACAACGCCACATATTTTTATGACAACCGGAGATGCATCTGTGCAACCGAATGCACAAAGCACAACATCGGTTTCAGGAAAAGTTTTGCGGTTTAATTTAGATGGAACCATTCCTGCC
>JANMWP010000267.1:0-5228 GCA_031394065.1 Chitinophagaceae bacterium | reverse complement strand
CCCATCAAATCATAGGCATCGGCTTCCCATAATTTCAAATTTAATTTCTGTGCAAGCGGCAGGTCTTTTTCAATAAAAAATAAGGCGCTGTCGGAGTTGATATCTAAATAATAAAGTGCAAGCTCTCTATAGGCTGCCATTCGTAACGTATCATTGATATTTTTATTTAACGCTACCTGTAAACTGTCGGCTTGCTTTTTTGTTGGCTCCAAAAAAAGAGGATTTACTTGGGCTATGGAAAAGGCTGGTACTAAAACGAGCGGTATTATTTTAAGTAATGATTTCATCTGGTTATTTATGTTATTGGTAATTGAATAATAAACTCACTTCCTTCCCCTTCCTTTGTTTCCACTTTTAACTCACCACCATGTGCTTTCACAATATCATAACTTAACGATAAACCCAATCCTGTTCCCTGCCCGGTGGGCTTGGTGGTAAAGAAGGGTTGGAAGATTTTGTCCAGTACTTTTTGTGGTATTCCTTTGCCATTATCTGTTACGCTGATCATAACTTTCTCGCCAACTTTTTTTGTGCTTACAGAAACAGTTGGGTCGTAACGGGTTGCCAACCTTTGAAAGGTTGGCAACCCTGCTGCTGCCTGCTTTTTCTTTTCATCTACCACATAAAATGCATTGGTAATTAAATTCAAAATTACCCGGCCGATATCCTGCGGAATAATATTGATGTTACCAATGCTTTCATCAAAATCTGTTTTCATCGTTGCATTAAAAGATTTATCCTTTGCCCGTAAACCATGATACGCTAATCTTAAGTATTCATCTGCCAATGCATTAATATTGGTTGGTTCTTTTACACCACTACTGCTGTGGCTGTGTTGTAGCATTCCTTTTACAATATCGCCTGCCCGTTTGCCATGATAGTTTATTTTTTCAAGGTTTTGTTTTAAATCATTTGCAATCAATTTTGCATCTTCCATATTTCCTTTATCAATTTCAACATTCATTTCATCCACCAACTCTGCACTTACTTCCGAAAAGTTATTCACGAAGTTCAACGGGTTTTGAATTTCATGGGCAATGCCGGCGGTAAGTTCTCCAAGCGAAGCCATTTTTTCAGATTGGATGAGTTGGGATTGGGTGGATTTGAGATTTTTCAGTGTTTCTTCTATTACTATGTTTTTATCTTGTAGTTGCTTTTTGGCTTTCTTTTCTTTTCGGGCATTATGGAAAAGAAAAAAAGCAATAAGAAGCACCGTTACCAGTCCTGCTATCAATACATACTGTTTTAACCGATTTTGATAAGCTACTTTCGCATCTTCAATTTCCTTTTGCCGTTTTTCTTCATGGGCAACCAATGTTTGAATAGACTGCAAACTTCCTGTACCAAACAAACTGTCTTTGTAAGTATCAGCTATTTTTAGATAGCGGAGCGATTCTTTAGTATTCGTTGGTTCATATAATTCGGATAGCAAAGCAGCGGCTTCCATCAGGGTCTTCTTTTGTGAGATAAACTCCGATACTTCCATTCCCTTTTTTGCATAATGAATGGCTGAATCTGTTTGATAAATACTTTTATAAAACGATGCTATTTTATTATAAGCAGATGATAAAGCTCTGCGTTCGTTATTTTTAAGAGAGATCCGAAGGCTTTCCTTATAGTTTGCCAACGCTTCATCGGGTTTCTCCCATTTCATCTGGATGTCTCCTAATATTCTATATACCAAAGGTTCTTCCCGGCCCATATTTTGGAAGTGCTTTATCGCTTGTTGTTCATAATAAAAAGCAGAATCTAACTGGTTCATTTCATAGTATGCTCCGCCGATATCGTAATTTGAGTAGGCCATCCCTTCGTTATTTTGCCTCCTTTCGGCATTTGCTTTTTGCAAATACAAATAATATAATGCTTTAGGGTAATCTTTTAATACGATATAAGCTTCGCCAAGGGCATTGAGAGCAGCCCCCTTTAAATTCTCTAAATTATTTGCTTCTGCAACCTGCAAAGATTCGAATCCCATTTCCAGCGCCTGTGGTAAATTACCTACCTGGTGTGAAGTAATGGCCATAAATCCCAGGGCCAATACTTCGCCTTTTGCGAATTTTATTTTTTTTGATAGCGTTAGGGCCTTTTTTCCATAGTATAAAGAAGAATCTGCATTTCCTAAACGATACTCATAACAAATTGCCAATTGGGCCAAAATACTGCTGGTATCATCTTTTGCAATTGCAAGCTCATGATGTAAAGCAGCAATTGTGTCTTTACTTTGGCAAAAAACAAAAAATGGTGAAAGGCCAAGAATAATAATTATTGAAATTGTCTTTATCATGGTCATCATTAAATTGGTAACTGAATAATAAATTCACTCCCTTCCCCTTCCTTCGTCTCCACTTTCAACTCGCCCCCATGTGCTTTTACAATATCATAACTTAATGATAAACCTAAACCTGTTCCCTGCCCGGTGGGTTTGGTGGTAAAGAATGGTTGAAATATTTTGTCTAATACTTTTTGAGGAATGCCATTGCCATTATCTTTTACATTGATCATAACTTTATCGCCAACTTTTTTTGTGCTTACAGAAACAGTAGGGTCGTAAAGGGTTGCCAACCTTTCAAAGGTTGGCAACCCTGCTGCTGCCTGCTTCTTCTTTTCATCCACTACATAAAATGCATTGGTGATTAAATTTAAAATAACCCTGCCCATATCCTGCGGAATGATATTGATGTTGCCAATCGTTTCATCAAAATTTGTTTTCAGGGTTGCATTAAATGATTTGTCTTTTGCCCGAAGGCCATGATACGCCAGGCGTAAATATTCATCTGCCAGTTTATTAATATCGGTCGGCTCTTTTTTGCCACTACCACTACTGGAATGTTGCAGCATTCCTTTTACAATGGCATCGGCTCTTTTGCCGTGATGATTTATTTTTTCCTCATTTGCCTTTATATCATTTGAAAGTTCAATCGCATCATCAATTTTTCCTGCTTTTAATTCCTGTTGCATTTCATCTATCAGCTCTTTATTTACTTCCGAAAAATTATTGACGAAGTTTAACGGATTTTGTATTTCATGGGCAATGCCGGCGGTGAGTTCACCTAAAGAGGCCATTTTTTCGGATTGGATGAGTTGGGATTGGGTGGATTTAAGTTCCGAAAGGGTGCTTTCAATTTTTTCTTTTTGCTGCTGCAGAACATTATTTGCTTTTTGTTTCTGCCTGTTATTCCAATATAATACCAGCGCAACTAAAAGCAGAATTGCAAGGCCTCCCGTATATGCAATTTGTTTTAACCTGTTTACATCTGCCATTCTTTTTTCATCAACCTGTTTTTGCCTTTCCTGTTGTTCTGCAAGGGTTTTCTGCAATGCCAAAATCTTGTCCTGTCCATACATTTTGTTATAAACATCATCATATATTTTTCGATAATAAAGCGCCTTGCCGGCATCAGACTCTTCAAATTCTTTGGCAAGTATCAGACTATTGATCAGAATACCTTCGTTCAGTTGTATTTTTTCAGCTAGTGTAAATGCTTTTAATGCGTTGTATATAGCGGAGTCAGTTTGATTTGTAGTCTGGTATAATTTTGCAATGCTGTTATATGCCCAAATCAGGCTATACAGATCATTGTTTTTTATATCAGAAGCTATTGCCCGGTGCAGCTGCTCTTTGGCAATAGCAATATTACCGAGGCTGGCATTAATATTTCCCAGTACCTCCAGAATGATGGGCATCATTACTTTATTTTTCGGGTCATCATATACTTTCTGCATACATGCGAGGGCGCTGTCTTTTTTATTTGTAGCCATATATGTATTGCTGATAGCAATTTCATTTTCAACATTGTAATTACTCCAGTAATTTCCATTGAATAATTTTCTTGCCTGCATGGAAAAGGCAATTGACCGCTCGTAGTCTGATAAATTCTGGTAGGTGAAGCCTAACTCCATCAGGCTGATGGCCTCTTCTCTTTTAAAGTGAAATGTTTCGCTCAGCTCCTTTGCCTGAAATTCATATTGTAAGGCCATAGGATAATCCCCCTGCCTCAGGTACAGATTGCCGAACCCTATTAATGCATTTGCTTTTCCCCTTGCGAAGTCAATTTTATTGGAAAGCTTTAAAGATTTCTCAGCATACAATAAAGACGAGTCAAAGCTTGAATAGGCATACAAATAACTAAGTCCGGCCCATATAAGTGAACGGCTGCTATCGCTGCCGGCCTTTACAAGTTGTTGTTTAAGGTCGATAATCTCATAGGATGAAGTACTGTCTTCTTGTGCAAAACCAGGGCGATGCATAAAAAGAATAAGTACTAGAAGAAAGATTGATTTTCTCATGTTTTCAAATTGTTGGTAATTGAATCGAAAACTCCGATCCTTCACCCTGTTTTGTTTCTACTTTTATTTCTCCGCCATGCGCTTTCACAATATCATAACTCAAACTTAAACCCAATCCTGTTCCCTGCCCGGTAGGCTTGGTGGTAAAGAATGGTTGAAAAATTTTATCAAATACTTTTTGAGGAATACCGTTGCCATTATCTTTTACACTGATCAAAACTTTATCGCCAACTTTTTTTGTGCTTACAAAAACAGTAGGGTCGTAAAGGGTTGCCAACCTTTCAAAGGTTGGCAACCCTGCTGCTGCCTGCTTCTTCTTTTCATCCACCACATAAAACGCATTGGTAATTAAATTTAAAATCACTCTTCCAATATCCTGCGGAATGATGTTGATGTTGCCAATCGTTTCATCAAAATCAGTTTTCAATGTGGCATTAAAAGATTTGTCTTTAGCCCGTAAGCCGTGGTAAGCAAGGCGTAAGTATTCATCGGCCAAAGCATTTATGTCTGTAGGTTCTTTAACGCCACTGCTGCTGCGGCTGTGTTGCAGCATACCCTTTACAATTTCGCCTGCCCGTTTGCCGTGGTGGTTTATTTTTTCCAGGTTTTGTTTTAAATCGCTGGCTATTTCTTTGGCATCTTCCAAATTGCCCTTGGTTATTTCTTCGTTCATTTCATCAACCAACTCGGCACTTACTTCGCTAAAGTTGTTTACGAAGTTTAACGGGTTTTGTATTTCGTGGGCTATACCAGCAGTGAGTTCGCCAAGGCTGGCCATTTTTTCGGATTGGATGAGTTGGGATTGGGTGGATTTAAGTTCGGAAAGCGTTTTTTCAACTATCACTTTTTGCGCACTGATCTCTTCTTTTTGATGACGCAACAATGCATTCGCATGTTGTTTCTGCTTGTTATTGCGGTAGAGAAAAACCGCAATCAAAAGG
>JANMWP010000404.1:0-2648 GCA_031394065.1 Chitinophagaceae bacterium | reverse complement strand
ACACAAATTATTGCCGCCAAAGCGCCGCTTTTTGAAAAAGCCTCTGTAGATGAATTTTATATTGACCTTACCGGTATGCAGAAATTTTTTGATCCGCTGCAATGGACAATTGACCTGCGGCAGCAAATAATAAATGAAACCAAACTGCCTATTTCATTTGGCCTTGCAAGCAATAAAATGATGGCAAAAATTGCAACCAATGCAGCCAAACCCAATGGCTATTTACAGGTACCTTTTGGAAAAGAAAAAGAATTTTTAGCACCGATGGCGGTGAGTAAAATTCCCGGCGTTGGGGAGCATACTTACGAAATACTGAAAGCCATGGGCATTGTTACCATTAAAGACATCAGCGAAAAAATGCAGGACGAACTGGAAGAACGGTTGGGTAAATGGGGCATTGATCTCTGGCTTAAAAGCCAGGGCATTCATCATGGTGAAGTTTCAAACTATCACGAAGCCAAATCAGTTTCAAGCGAACATACTTTTGATGAAAATAAACTGGATATCGATTTTTTGAAAAGCGAACTGGTACGACTTACAGAAAAAATTGCTTTTGAATTGCGGCAAGATGGAAAAGTGGCAGGTTGTATTGCAGTTAAGATACGCTATCACGATTTTGAAACCACATCCCGTCAAACTACTGTTCCTTATACCTGTGCCGATGATGAAATTATTCCGGTTGTAAAGGAGTTATTTGATAAACTGTATAAAAAAGGAGAGCCTGTTCGCCTGCTGGGCGTGCGTTTGAGCGAACTTACCAACGATGCCATACAAACCAATTTGTTTGATGATGTGGAACGAAAGAACGATCTGTACAAAGCTATAGATAATGTTAAAAATCGGTTTGGTAAGAATTCTTTGAACAGAGCTTCGTCTTCTAAGAAATAGTTTTTTAAATTACAAGAATTAAGATGAATTACACGAATTGTTCAAAACGAAAATGAATTAGCATAATTAGTGCAATTCGCTTAAATTAGTGTATTAAATTTTTTTATTTATGAGTTTACGATTAGGGGATATTGCTCCCAACTTTCAGGCAAAAACATCTTTAGGTGAAATTGATTTTTATGAATACTTAGGCGATTCATGGGGAATATTATTTTCGCATCCAGCAGATTATACACCGGTTTGTACTACCGAACTGGGCCGTACTGCTGCATTAAAAGATGAATTTGCAAAACGCAATGTAAAAGTATTGGCATTAAGTGTTGACCCGGTAGATAAACACCTTAGCTGGATCAGCGATATTAATGAAACACAAAATTGTTCGGTTGAATTTCCAATCATTGCCGATGATGACAGGAAGGTTTCTGAATTATACGATTTTATTCATCCAAATGCATCGGCAACAGCAACAGTTCGTTCGCTGGTGATTATTGGTCCCGATAAAGCAGTAAAACTGATCATTACTTACCCTGCATCTACCGGCAGAAATTTTGTCGAAGTATTAAGGGTAGTAGATTCTTTACAACTGACTGCGAACTACAGCGTGGCTACACCAGCCAACTGGGCTGCCGGCGAAAAAGTAATTGTGGTGCCTGCAATAAGTACCGAAGATGCGATTAAAAAATTCCCCAAGGGAGTTGAAATTGTAAAACCGTATTTGCGTTATACACCGCAACCGAATATTGATTGAGTTATTTTAAAAGAGCTGTTGTGCATAAATTATATTATGACACGATCAGTTTACCATACCATATAGGATTTCAAATGGACATACTTTCCAAATCTATACTTGAACAGATTTCTTATAATTTTCCGGAATTGATATATAAACACAATAGCGAAACTACTTTTTTAGAATTAGATATACCCACACTAAATAATTCGAAGCTTGGCGGACTTGTTATCCAAACTACTGCGGAAAAAGATATTTGGATTAGAAACTATCACCCATACTCAGCATACTCGGTAGATACAATAGAAGAACTGATTACAATTATGCAAGGAGTACTTACAAATAAAATATTATGGGTAATAGCTCTTAAGGACGGAGAATGGTTTGAGACAACTTTGATTAATGAAGCTGCTGACATCGAGACGGAAAAGGGAGTAACATGCACTGTTCTATCCTGGAGTGGGATATCAGATTGAAGTTTTAAAATGGAGTGACAACTGCAGCAATGTTGACCGTTTAGTAGGAATTCGCCTTGTGGCGAATTCGAGAAAAGAACACGCCCGGAGGCATGTTCCTACTTTATTAATTCTTTTTTAACTGCTGCAGCAATGCCCGTATATCTTTTGGCAGTGCGGCTTCAAGGTCAATAATCTTTCCATCTGCATCTGT
This sequence comes from Chitinophagaceae bacterium, assembly GCA_031394065.1. Taxonomy (GTDB): domain Bacteria; phylum Bacteroidota; class Bacteroidia; order Chitinophagales; family Chitinophagaceae; genus Ferruginibacter. Next base: position 361 of record JANMWP010000404.1, on the reverse strand, counting down.
AAATTTTAATCGGTAAGAGTGTAAAGCCAGCCTGTTCAGCATAGGTCTTTCTTCTTCATCGTGCTTGCTTAGTTTGTATTTTTTTTTGATGGAAGAAAGTAAAACAGGTTTACCATCGCCATACAGTTCATCGCAGGCGAGCGGATGGCCTATGTTTTTACAATGCACCCGTATCTGGTGCGTACGGCCCGTGTGCAATTGAAACTGCACCAATGAAAATGTTTTATTTTCTTCCATCACTTCATAATCGGTTACCGAAGGTTTTCCTCTTTGGTGTACTATATAAAAACCTTTTTGTACGCCGTGTTCAGCAATAGAAGCATCAATGGTTCCTTTTTTGGGAGATGGAATGCCATGAACA
>JANMWP010000259.1:0-3105 GCA_031394065.1 Chitinophagaceae bacterium | reverse complement strand
AAGATCAAAATTGCGTAGGAGAATACTAATAACAGTTTTTGTTATACTTCGCCTCACTGGCTCATGTTCCCTTTCCAAATCATTAAATTAACACGCAAAGTTTCTGGGATCACTTGTGCCGTATAATTCTACCGGTTTGCACCCGGTGTTAAAAATGCTTACAAAAACCTATCCGGTCTGCCGCCGGGCCTTTTCTGCCGGCGGAGGTAAGCCGCTTTTTGCCGCCGCAGGTAGGTATTGCCGCCGTCTGGTCTTTCTCTCCGCCTTGGTTCCCCCACTGGCTCAAGTGTTCCCTTCCTCAATTATTAAATTAAAACGTAAAGATTTTGGGATCACTTGTGCCGTTTAATTCTACCGGTTTGCAACCGGGTGCTTAGCAAACCTATCAGGTCTGCCGCCAGGCCTTTTGTGCGTTGCAAGACCTTATAGCGTTTGGCCGGGTCAACTTCGCCAACATCTTTGCTAATATCTTCGCTTCACCCCTCTCCTTAAGGAGAGGGGACGGGGGTGAGGTCCTTCGGGAGGACGGGGGTGAGGTCAAACTCATTGAAAATCAACAAACTACAAACATTTCACCTCAAACAATGAAATTTCAGCCTCAAACATCCAACATTTCATCCATCGCATTAAACAGTTTGTCCTTAACAATAAACATTTCATATTCAACATTAACCCGTTCATGTCCAACAATCAATATTCATGCTGCCGCAATGACAAATTAACTGACAACAATGAAGTCGTAAAGGTCAACAATCAGTTTTTCATTCTCAACAATTAACATTTCAGATCTAACAATTGATTCTTCGGGTCTAACAATCAATATTTCAGGTCTAACAATGCACTTTTCAGGTTCAGCAATCGCTTCTTCACAATCAGTAATTAACCTTAATGTTAAGTAAATTAGCATTTTAGCTAAATAAATCATCTGTTAATATTAAGCAATATACTTAACATCCTATAAATTCATTAATTAAATAAACGCTATAAGAATTTACTTCAAATAATATTTTCTAAAATTATTATACATTTTTCTTTGATTTAAAAAAATACGTTATTATCTTTATTTATGTAATAAGTTCTATATTAATAACAATTTAAATCAAACTACTATGAACGCAACACAAGAGTCTAAACTCAACATGTACCGGGCTACTCAAAAACACTGCGCCGATAATGCAGCAATCGTAGCAACCGTACCCGCATTTCAAACAACACTTAATGCTTTTAATGTAAAAGTAAGTGCAATCATTGCCGCAACCCAGCAGGAAGATCTGGTAACAAAAGGCATAACCGTAGATAAGTCCGAAGCAAAGAAATCGCTTTGCCGCTTAACTACTGATATAGCCGCCCCAATCTTCGCTTATGCATCAGCTTCTGCAAACAACAAACTAAAGCAGGAAGTAAACTTCTCCTATTCCGATTTATTAAGAACAAAAGACGATGTAATGGCACCACGTTGTCAAAACATCAAAGACCTCGCTACTGCAAACCTTGCTGCCCTGGCATCCTATGGTTTAACCGCTGCAGGCTTAACGGCATTGCAAACAGAAATAGATACCTATCAGGCAAAAGTGCCAACACCCCGTAACTCAGCAGCACAAAAAAAGACGATACGGGAAAATTTAAAAAAATTAATCAAAGAAGCAGATACTGTTTTAAAAGAGCAGATGGATAAAACCGTTGTAGGTTTCAAAGCAGCCCATCCCGATTTTGTTTCCACCTACAAAGCCAACAGGATAATTATCGATCCCGGTAAAACCCAAACAACGTTAAAGGGATTAATCCTCAATTCAATGGACAAATCACCAGTGGGCGGCGCAGCAATCGTTGTTGTTGAAACAGGCAACAAAACTTCAAGCAACGAAAAAGGCGGTTACGAAATAAAACCAATACCTGCCGGCATCTATACAATAAATATATCCGCACCAAAGTTTAAAGACAAAACAGAAAAAGAAGTAACAGTAAAGCAGGGACAAATCACCAACATGGATTTTGTACTCGAACTGGGATAACCATCAAAAAGATTATAGCATTATAATTATTCATTAATAAAAAAAGAAAGCTGTTGAAGGCTTTCTTTTTTATTTATAATTCAATCCCAATTTTCTTCATCAAAATGGATGCATTTAAACTGGTACAGATACCTTCTTTTAAACGGTAGTCAAAAAATAATTCATCGTTACTTACCTGCACGTCAAAATGATAATTTAAAATGTGTGCAGGATACTGCTCTTTCATTTTTGCCAGTTCTACATCATGTGTTGCAATCATGCATGCGGCATTATTATTAATCAGTTGTTTAATAAGTGCAGCAGAGCCGGTATGCCGGTCTAATGAATTGGTGCCCCTTAAAATTTCATCCAGTAAAATAAAAACTTTCTCTTTGTTATTTACTTTATCAATGATTGTTTTTAATTTTTTCAATTCGGCATAAAATGTAGATGTACTTTCTTCTAAATTATCGGCAATACGCATACTGCTGATGATTTGTACCGGCGATAAACTAAAGTAGCTGGCACATACAGGAGCCCCTGCCATAGCGAGTACTGCATTAACCCCAATGCTGCGCAGGTAAGTACTTTTACCAGCCATATTACTTCCGGTAACAAGCATCAACGCTCCTGTGTGTTCAATTTTAATTGGGTTGGTAACACATGTAGAAGCCTGAATTAAGGGATGGCCAATCTCTTTGCCTTCTATAAAAAAATGTTCTTCTTTTAACAATGGAAAACACCAATCAGGTTGATTGAAAGATAATGTTGCTAGACTGTTTATTGCTTCAAATTCGCCCAATGCTTTAAACCATTGTATTACATACGTATGATTTTGGGTTTTCCATTTTTCCAAAGCAATAACCTGGTGTAGGTCCCATTGCAATAAAATATCCAACGGTATAAAAACCACAAAATTAAAACGCAGGTCCAGCCGTTCCAGTATTTTCTTCAGCCGATTAAGTATGACAGATGCTTTATCATGTTGCCCTTTAAATTTATTTTGAAGCTCCTGTAAAAAAACAGATTTAAAATCAGTCTGCTCTATCAGTTTTATGCTTGCTGTCAGCACCTCCAGTTCGTCAGTCATTTTAGATACCTGTTGATGCAGTGG
>JANMWP010000312.1:0-7076 GCA_031394065.1 Chitinophagaceae bacterium | reverse complement strand
TTTCCCGAAGAAACTTTTTGGCCTTTGCAAAATTTCATGATGAAAAGCCTGGCAAATGAATCTATAATTTTTGCTGAAGTAATTATAGACAGAACCTTGCCTGTAGATAATGCACCAACACGTAAGCCAGGCACAGCATTGCTTAAGCAATACATCAATAATCCTGATTATGATATCGCCAACTCCTATGTAATTGGCGACCGCATTACCGATATGCAACTGGCAAAAAATTTAAACTGCAAAGGCTTGTGGTTGAATATTGATTCAGCCTTGGGTCAAACAGAAATCAGCGATACTATTGATGAGCTGAGAAAAGAAGTAATTGTTTTAAAAACATCCAATTGGTCCGACATCTACAATTATTTAAAATTACCGCCACGTATCATTACTCATCAACGGAATACAAACGAAACAAAAATAACTGTTGAATTAAATCTTGATGGAACCGGCAAAGCAAACAATAAAACAGGTTTGCCTTTCTTCGATCATATACTTGATCAGATTGCCAGGCATGGAAATATTGATTTGAGCATAACCTGTAATGGCGATCTGCATATTGATGAGCACCATAGTATTGAAGACACAGGTATTGCTTTTGGAGAAGCCCTGGCAAAAGCCTTGGGCGATAAAAAAGGAATAGAACGCTACGGTTTCTTATTGCCAATGGATGATTGCCTGGCACAGGCAGCTATTGATTTTGGAGGAAGAAGCTGGATTGTTTGGGAAGCATCATTTAAAAGAGAGAAGGTAGGAGAGATGCCTACAGAAATGTTTTTTCATTTCTTTAAATCCTTCAGTGATGCTGCAAAATGTAATTTGAATATTAAAGCCGAAGGTGAAAATGAGCATCATAAAATTGAATCCATTTTTAAGGCTTTTGCCAAAGCAATAAAAATGGCAGTGAAGAGAGATATCAATAACAATTCACTTCCATCCACAAAAGGAATATTGTAGAAAAATGAAAGCAATAATAGAACAAGGTAAAATTGATGCCTTAAATAATCAGGCACCAGAACCCTCCCCTGGAGGGAAGGGAGGCCTTATCGCTATCATAAAATACAATGCAGGAAATGTACAAAGTGTGCAATATGCTTTGCAAAGAATTGGAGTAGCGTCAGTAATTACTGATGATGCAGAAACAATTCAAGCAGCTTATAAAATAATTTTTCCGGGAGTGGGTCATGCAGGTCCTGCAATGAAATATTTAAAAGAAAAAGGGTTGGATAAAATTATAGTTGATTTAAAACAACCTGTCTTAGGCATTTGCCTGGGCATGCAGTTAATGTGTAGATATTCAGAAGAAGGCGATACAACATGTTTGGGAATTTTTGAAACCGATATAAAACTTTTTGAATCTGCTGCATTTAAAGTGCCCCAGATTGGCTGGAATAATATTTATGATTACAAATCTGTTTTGTTTAACGGATTGAATGAAGGTGATTTTGTTTACACAGTCAATAGTTATTACGCAGCACTATCCAACAATACAGTAGCAAAGACTGATTATATTTTTCCTTACAGTGCAGCATTGCAAAAGAATAATTTTTATGGAGTTCAGTTTCATCCTGAAAAATCAGGCGAAGCAGGGGAAAAGATTTTAAAGAATTTTATACAGCTAACATGAAGATAATACCTGCTATTGATATTATTAACGGCAAATGCGTGCGCCTTACTAAAGGTGATTATACTCAACAAAAAGTGTATAATGAGAATCCTGTTGAGGTAGCCAAACAGTTTGCGGGTGCCGGGTTTAAGCGTTTGCATATTGTTGATCTGGATGGAGCCAAAGCAGGGGTAATCATGAACATGGCAGTGCTTGAAAATATTGCGGCCTCTGTAGACATGGTTATTGATTTTGGCGGCGGCGTAAAAAAAATAACTGATGTAGAAGATATTCTTAACGCTGGCGCATCCATGGTAACAATTGGTAGCCTGGCCGTAAAACATACCGAAGTGCTGGAAGAATGGCTGATGGAATTTGGGGTAGATAATTTTTTGATTGGCGCTGATGTTTTAAATGAAAATGTAAAAATCAGCGGCTGGTTGCAGGATGGTGGCATCAATATTTTTGATTTTGTGGGAAAGATGATTGATGTTGGTGTAACTAATATTTTCTGTACTGATATTTCTAAAGATGGAATGATGCAGGGCCCGGCAATTGAACTGTATAAAAAAATTATTGTGCAGTATCCTGAAATTAATTTAACAGCCAGCGGTGGCGTGAGTAATATTGATGATGTAAAAAGACTAAAAGAAATTGGATGCTCAGGAGTTATTATAGGTAAAGCGATTTATGAAAATCTGGTAACGTTGGAACAACTCATAATTTATAACTCATAATTCATATTTTAAAACATTGCTTACAAAAAGAATCATACCATGCCTGGATATTAAAGATGGGCGTACCGTTAAAGGAATAAACTTTGAAAGTATTCGTGATGCCGGCGATCCGGTGGAACTGGCTATGCTGTATTCTCAACAGGGTGCCGATGAATTGGTTTTTCTGGATATAACTGCAACTGTTGAAAAAAGGAAAACATTGGTTGACCTGGTGAAACGGATTGCAGCCCACATAAACATACCTTTTACTGTTGGTGGTGGAATCAGTTCGGTTAATGATGTGGCTGTTCTTTTGCAAAATGGTGCCGATAAAATTTCTATAAACACAGCAGCTTATAAAAATCCGGAACTAATAAAAAGTATTGCAAATACTTTTGGCAGCCAAAGTGTGGTTTTGGCCATTGATACCAAAAAAGAAACAGATGGAAAATGGTATGTGTATTTAAATGGAGGCAGAATAAAAACAGCAACCAAAACAACAGACTGGGCAAAGCAGGCAGTTGATGCCGGCGCAGGCGAAATATTATTGACCAGCATGAATAATGACGGCACCAAAAATGGATTTGCTTTGGATATTACCGCAACATTATCCGGCTCATTAACTGTGCCGGTCATAGCATCGGGCGGGGCTGGAACAGTAACGCATTTTAAAGAAGTATTTGAAACAGCTAATGCAGATGCAGCTTTGGCTGCAAGTATTTTTCATTATAAGGAAATTGGAATTCCTGCTTTAAAACAATATTTATTTCAGCAAAAAATACCAGTAAGATTATGACAGTAAATTTTAAAAAATACTCCGATGGGCTTGTGCCTGCTGTAATTCAGGACGCTGAAACCAATAAAGTATTGATGCTTGGTTTTATGAATGAAGCAGCATTAAGCAAAACAAAAGAATTACAACAGGTTACTTTTTTTAGCCGCAGCAAAAACCGCTTATGGACAAAGGGCGAAGAAAGTGGTAATTATCTTTTTGTAAAAGAAATTAAAATTGATTGCGATGAAGACTCTTTATTGATAAAAGTAATTCCTGCGGGCACCGTTTGCCATACCGGTTCCGATACCTGCTGGAATGAAAAAAATGAGAAGGATAATTTTTTAGCTGAACTGGAAAACATAATTGCAGATAGAAGAAATAATCCAACTGAAAAATCATACACCAGTTCTCTTTTTAAAAAAGGCATTAATAAGATTGCACAAAAAGTAGGAGAGGAAGCTGTTGAACTGGTTATAGAAGCCAAGGATGATAATGCTGATTTGTTTAAGGAAGAAGCTGCCGATCTTTTATTCCACTATTTAATACTATTGCAGGCAAAGAGGTTTAAGCTGAATGATGTTATACAGGTTTTACGAAACAGGCATTCCAAATAGTACAGAAAAAGCGGAGGTTGGATAAATTTTACTTAGTGTACAAATTGACGCAAAGGCTTATTGGAAGAGGTTCAGGAGATTAAATATTTTTTTGGATGAGCATAAAAATATTAACTTTCAAAAAATAAGCTGTATGAAAAAAATAAAACTCACTCCATTTTTATTCACCCTTTTATTATTAATACTACTGCTAAGCTGCAATGAACAAAAAGATAAGGAACCAGTTGCAGAAGCAGCTTCCGGTCACCCGGCCTGGAGTGCCCAAAGCAATATTTATGAAATAAATCTGCGCCAGTTTTCTCCGGCAGGGACAATCATGGAATTTGAAAAAGCCTTGCCAAGATTAAAAGATATGGGAGTGGAAATATTGTGGTTTATGCCCATTACACCCATAGGTGTAGAAGGCAGAAAAATGACAGAAAAAGATTTAGGCAGTTACTATGCTGTTAAAGATTATAAAGGTTTTAATCCCGAGTTTGGCACTATGAATGACTGGAAAGCTTTTGTAAAGCATGCACACGAAATGGGCTTTAAAGTAATTACCGATTGGGTTGCCAACCATTCAGCACCCGATAATCATTGGATGAAAGCACACCCCGATTTTTATGTAAGAGATTCGTTGGGAAAATTTGTATCACCTTACGACTGGACCGATGTACGTAAATTAAATTATAACAACTAGGAGATGAAAGACAGCATGATTGATGCGATGAAGTTTTGGGTAACTGAAACCGGTACAGATGGATTTCGTTGCGATGTAGCCGATGATGTACCGGCTGATTTCTGGAAGGAATGCATAGCAACACTACGCAAAACAAAAAATGTTTTCATGCTGGCTGAAGGGAAAAAATTGGAATTATATGAAGCTGGCTTTGATGAGACCTACGCATGGGATATTATGGTTGCTATGACAGAACTATATGCCGGTAAAAAATCTGTTGTGCAATTTGATTCACTTATCAATGCAGATAATACCAATTAGCCAAAAAATGCTTACCGTTTATTCTTTACAGCCAACCACGACGAGAATAGCTGGAATGGAACCGGGTTTGAAAAATACGGAGATGCGTATAAAATATTCGCTGTTTTTTCTCAAACCATGTACCAGAGTGTACCACTTATTTATAATGGACAGGAAGACATGAATAAAAAGCGCCTTAAGTTTTTTGTAAAGGATACCATACCCTGGGATGGTGAAATGAATCTGGCGGCTTTTTATAAAACTTTACTTAATCTTCGTAAATCCAATGCTGCATTGGCCGCTGATGCTTCGTATAAAAAATTAGTAAGTACTGCCGATAGCTCAATCTTTGCATATCAACGGGAGAAAGACAGGCACAAAGTGTTGGTTATTCTCAACTTATCAAAACACCCACAGAAGTTTAGTATTAAAGATGCATCCATTGATGGAGAGCCATTGAATCTTTTCCTGGGTACAAAGGAAAAAATAAACACTACACACCAGTTCAGTATTGAACAATGGGGATATATTGTTTACGATTACAAATAAAAACACCGAATCTTTTAAGCAATCAACAGAATAATTTTTGTCAGGTAATATTTTATTGTATTTTTAGAAAAGTGTAAATTTTACACAATTGCTTCATCAGTTAAAACGATTGCTATGTCTGAAATTGCTCAATGGGAAAAACCCAAACTCAGTTTATCCCAGGTTATTAATATGAGTGTTGGTTTCTTTGGAATTCAGTTTGGGTGGGATTTACAGCGTGCTAATATGGGGCCGATTTATGAACACCTGCATGCCAATGCAGATGATATTCCACTGCTTTTTCTGGCAGCACCACTAACTGGTTTGCTTGTGCAACCCATAATTGGTTATATGAGCGACAGAACCTGGCATCCCAAATATGGCAGACGAAGACCTTATTTTTTAATAGGTGCCATATTCAGTACAATAGCCCTTGTATTTATGCCGCATAGCAGTGTGCTGTGGATGGCTGCCGGATTATTATGGATCATGGATGTTTTTGGTAATGTGGCTATGGAACCATTCAGGGCATTTGTTGCTGATAAGCTAAATGAAAAGCAACGTACACAAGGATTTGTTATGCAGAGTCTGATGATTGGTTTGGGAGGAAGTATCGCATCTGCCTTGCCATACATGATGACCAATTGGATGGGCTTTAGTTCGACTGCAGCAAGTGGTGTTATCCCTGATAATGTAAAATGGAGTTTTTATATTGGTGCTTTCTTCTTTATTGCGGCGGTGGTATATACCGTACTTACTTCTAAAGAATATCCGCCACCTGATCTTGGATTTAAGGATAAAGTAAAAGAATCTAACCGGGGTTTTGGTGGTGGTGTAAAAGAGATTTTTCATGCTATTGCACATATGCCTCGGAAAATGAAAATACTTTCGTTAGTCCAGTTCTTTACCTGGCCGGGACTGTTTTTAATGTGGTTTTATTATAACACTGCTGTAGCCAGAAATATTTTTCATGCAACCAGTGAGACAGATCCTTTATACGGACAAGGCACAAATTTTGGTGGCCTTACACTTTCCTTTTACAATGTTGTTACTTTCTTATTTGCATTTATTCTTCCAACTATTGCAAATAAATTGGGTCGTAAACTAACGCATAGCGTTTGCCTTTTTTGTGGCGCAATTGGCTTAATAAGTGTTGCTTTTGTTGAAAATAAATATATGCTTTTTGGATGCATGACCGGCGTAGGTATAGCATGGGCCAGTATTCTCTCAATGCCTTATGCCATGTTAAGTGGCGTGCTGCCCGAAAATAAGATTGGAGTTTACATGGGTATTTTTAATTTTTTCATCGTACTGCCCGAAATTATAGCTTCACTTGGTTTTGGCTGGATAATGAAAAATGTATTGCATAACGACAGGCTTGCTGCCGTACAGATTGGAGGTGTATTGATGATAATTGCGGCATTGCTTTGTTATTTTTTATTAAAAGAAAAAGATTAGGTATGAAGAGGATAATATTTTTTTTATTTTTTACCATCGTTATTTTTACTGTTGCATTTTCACAGACAGAAGACGTTAAATGTTATCCAACTAATTGGTGGGTGGGAATGAAATGGAACAAAGTTCAATTATTAATCCACTCAAAAGATATTCAACGGGGCTATCGTGTTTTTCTAAATGATTATCCAGGAGTAAAACTTATCAAAACACATTTACTTGAGAATAGAAATTATCTGGCACTCGATTTAGAAATAAGTAAAATTGCCAAACCTGGGAAACTGTTATTTAAATTTATGAATGTTGATGCAGTAATTAAACAATTATTGTTTGAACTAAAAGTCCGCCGCACTGGCAACGGAACTTTATTTGCGCAGGGTGTTACCTCAAAAGATTTTATGTATCTCATTATGCCCGACCGTTT
>JANMWP010000294.1:0-2518 GCA_031394065.1 Chitinophagaceae bacterium | reverse complement strand
TATGCAGACGGCTGCACCATGAGTGCAAAAAAAGATGCATTTGCAAATATTGGTGGGTTCCTTGCTATGCATAATGAAGAACTTGCACAGCAATGCCGCAATCTTTTGATCATGACTGAAGGTTTTCCAACCTATGGCGGCCTTGCCGGCAGAGACCTTGAAGCCATTGCTATCGGTTTAAATGAAGTGATGGACGAACACTACCTGCATTACCGCATCCGAAGTATTGAATATCTCACCAATAAATTAATTGCAGCTGGTGTGCCGGTGATGCAACCAGCGGGCGGTCATGCCGTATATCTTGTTGCTGATGAATTTTTACCGCATATACCTGTTGACCAGTATCCCGGCCAGGCACTGGTAGGCGCTTTGTACGAGCATGGCGGCATACGCAGTGTAGAGATTGGCTCATTGATGTTTGGGAAATATAATGAACTGGGAAAACTTATTCCTGCTGCGCTGGAACTGGTGAGGCTGGCTATTCCCCGCAGGGTATACACACAAAGCCATATTGATTATGTGGCTGAAGTAATCATTGAAGTATTTAATAAGCGTAATGAGATTTGCGGATTAACTATTGTTGAGGAAGCATTAACATTACGGCATTTTACCGCTAAATTAAACCCCGTTAACTAAAATAGTTATAAAGAAGCCTGCACAGGCGTTGCAGAATAAAATGAGTATTGATAAACCATTCAATACTTTTTCAACCAATACTTTAAATCACAACTAAATAAAAAAAAGGCTCCAAGGCAAAGAGCCGGCTTTTCTCATTGTTGATTTATAAATGGATATTGAAAATTCAGTAACTCCAGTTCCAGTTCTGCATTGCTTAATTCCTCCATAAACTGTTCATTGGTATTATGAGATAAACCGGGCAGGTTGTAATAATAAGAAATGCCATTTCGCAAATTCTGATAAAAACTTACAAAATATTTTTGCATGCTGGTTAACTGATCCGTATTGAAACCTTCTTCCAGTTTTTCTTTAAGGAACCGGATATATAAACTCAGTTCGGTAATGAACATATGTGGCCGCCGGGCATTGATAAGGATATCTTTCCTGCCATAAATATGATCAACCATCTGTTGTAAAGAAACCACTTTTGAAAAATTAACGATATTGGGGCCGGGGCAGATATTTACAGCATTCAGATTTTTAATCATTGTTTGCGAATAAATAATGGCGGCAGCATTGCTGAGCCCGATGCATAAACATTCTTTATCCAATACTTCATTTAATTGCCTGCTGTATTCAGATTCAGACAGATCAAGTGATTCCAATTGTGCGATTTTTAATTTTTGATACTGGCGGGAGGCCGCACAAATAGGCGCTGCGGTAAACTCGGTGTTAAAAGCCAAATGCTTTTCGGTACATGGGCTTCCGGGCTTGCCTTTTGCAATACGGGCATGTTTTTCTTTATCGGCACTGGTTCCTTTAAGATAATAGAACCTTACACCAAAAGGAGAATTCCGGCTTAACACTACATCTTTTTCTTTGGCATCGCACAGCAGTTTTAATGTTTCTTCATCAACAGTGGTAGCTTCAGGTACTAATAAAAAAGGCGTACCCCATCCTGTACTTTTAATATTGTACTGGCGATGTAAAAAATCATCTTCCTGGTGAGTGCCAATACCCCCCTGAACTGTAATTATTAATTCAGGAGGATAAATAAATTTTCTTTTAGTTTTTTGCACCAATGCTTTATTGTAGAGTTCAAAAAGCGAATCGATAAGTTCTTGTTTTTTTGTTTTAAACTCCTCCAGTATTGGGCCCAACAAAAAGCCTTCTGTTGCAAATGCATGGCCACCACAATTTAAACCCGACTCAATCCTGAATTCACTTACCCAAATTCCTTTTTTAGCCAGGTATTTTCCCTGGATGAATGCTGAGCGAAAATCACTCACTTTAATTACTATCTTTTTGGTAAACCCTCCATCAGCATTAACTTCAAAGCACTCGCAATTTTCAAGATAATTGTACAATCTTAAATTTGTACCTGCCGAAAAAATTACAGAAGAATTTTGCAGCTCACTTTTTGCAAATCCCCTCAGCGCAACAACAGCATCTGAGCCGTCTTCGATTATTTCGCCTGCTTTATTAAAATTATTCCGGTCTGTCTTAGTCATGATGTTTACATCAATACTTCCGCTGCGGATTTGTGTTCTTAAATAAGTTTCCAGTTTTTTCTTTTCAAGTTCATCATCCGACTTCATCATTTGAAAATAGAATTTTTTCAAAGTACTGTCCTCGGGAAGCATTTCAAAATACTTTACTATTTCTGAACCTGTTTCAAAAGCTGCGGTTTTAAGTTTCGCAACCTGCCCCTGCACGATTCTGTTTACCAGGTTCAGGTAATCTGTAATTCGTTTTGCCCTAAAATCATCTTCATGTGTGGAGATAGGTTGATATGCTTCGCCAATTGTTGGATAATAATGCTTCCGCATCATTTCAATCAACCTGTTTTCTACTATAGAAATAACAGATGAAATACCAAAACGTGCAACCTTAATGGGAC
>JANMWP010000221.1:0-2195 GCA_031394065.1 Chitinophagaceae bacterium | reverse complement strand
TCTTTCATTGTACTAACCGGAAACTGATCTTCTATAATTAAATTGATGGATTGTTTTTTATTGTTACGGATGTTTATCTCAAAAGTCCTATAATCAATTTTATTATTACCCAGAAATTGCTTTTTACTATACTCTTTTACGCTTACTCTTTTTACAGAGATGTTTTTATCTCTGCCTAAAGAAATATTTAATGTATCGCCTGCTGTTTGAGGGTTAATCATTGCTTTGCCTAAAAAAGTTCCTTCAAAGAATAAATTACTTTCGCCTTCCAGTAAATTCAGGTCATTCCAGTCGGTAATTTTTGCTGTAAGAAAAGCGTCCTGGTCTAGTTTTGGCACACAATAATATTCGTATTGGGCAGGCACTTCCATTGTTTTCATTTCTACTGTAGCAACTTTACCATCATTCAGAATGCTGTATGGTATTTCAATATCGAATGAAAAACTGGTGCTGTTCTCATTTTCTGAAACAGTCAGAGGTATGCTAATTTGCTGGGTGCTTGTTGAAACACTTCTGGCTTCTCTTTTTATACCATAGGCTGATGTTACAAGAACTTCTTTAAGGTCTGAATTTACTCTCTGCATCGCTATATTTATAATATTGGATGATACAAATAATTCTCTGCTTTGTATGCCGGCTGCCGAAAAAACAAGGGTTGTTGCATTTTGTGGAATTGACATTTTGAAAAAGCCATTGGCATCTGCTGAAACACCGGTCCTGCTACCTTTTACCGATACAGAGGCAAAAGAAACCGGATTACCGCTATCATCTGTAATTCTACCTGTTACCTGTCTTATGTTTGGGTTGTAGTAACTATTATTACTTGTGCCGTAAAATTGTGGCGTAAGATAATGCAGGTACCAGGTTGGAAGCTGTGGTTTTTCGCCATTTTGTTTTGGGTTGGCAGTTGATAAGGTTAGTTTTACATCTTTCCAGTCTTCGCCTGATGATTGATACACGTTTGCTTTGTAAGCCATGGTGATAGGATGTTTGATATCAATAACCCTGATATCATAAGTTGGGTACCAACCTGCTTTATCAACGAAATAACTTAAACTGAAATCTGCATTTACGGTTTCGTTACTTTGCACTTTTACTACCACTTCGCTGGTGGCAGTAGTGGCTTGTTTGTTCAGTTCATCCCGTTGTTTATTCAGCTTTACCATTTCTGCATTTAATTTCTTTAGTGTTTTAGTGATCTCTGTTTCCTTTTGTTTTAAGTCCATTAAACGTAATCGGTGAAAATCGGCAGCGTCTTTTAAATCGGTCATTTTAAGGCCGGTGTTTTGTGCTACTATACCCTGGTTTTTTGAGAGCAGTGTTTCTTCATTCAGGTAAATGCTCATCATGTTGTTTTCAAAATTTATCTTATCCTGAATAATTTCTTTTTGATCATCCACTTTTTGCATGTCGGCCTGTTTGGCTTGTTCCTGCAGGTAGTTTAACTTATGCACTACTGAAAGCACGGTAAAATTTCCTTCGCCTTTTACTTGTATGCTTTGACTGTTTATATAAGGAGATATGCCACTGAAAACAATTTCACTGTTCCCGGGATTTACCGATACTTTGCCTGTACGGTTTATTTGAGCACCATTTAAAAAAACAGTTGCTTTTTCAATTTTTGTTTCGATTATTTTTTGAACGGGCTGTGCATAGATAATTTGAGAAATTACAACAGCAATTATTAACAGCGATAGTTTTGATAATATTGATTTCATGATATTTTTTTATCATGATGCAACACTCCAAACGTTTACATAAAAAGATTTTGAAAGTTTATTTTACTTTTCTTTTTCCAGTACTTCAAACTGCCTGCTCACACTCAATCCATTTTCATCTACCAGAGTAATAATATGTTTTCCCGGCGAAGGGTTTAAACCCATTTGATGAAAGTTTTGTGTGGCGCCAATAAAATTATCATCAAGGCTCCAGAAAATTTTTGCGCTGCTGCGGCGGTGTGCTGCAGTAAAAACAGTTTTACCTTTTTGTCCGCTTACTTCCAGCGGTATATAAATTTTTGCATCCGCCTGCGGATAAATGATCTCCATTACTTTTCCTGTTTCGGCGAATTCACAACCGGGTTTAAAAGATGGTAATGTTTTATAATCGGCATTGCGCTGTTTGTAATAATATTCCATAGCAGGAGAGAGGATGAACCAGCTTTTGTGCTGCATATTAGAAGGGCTTTCACATTG
>JANMWP010000212.1:0-2803 GCA_031394065.1 Chitinophagaceae bacterium | reverse complement strand
TGGTGCATTTTGCAGGCGATGTTACAGGCAGTTCATTGGCTCTGAGAACTATTCTCTCTGCATTTGTCTTTAATTTTGGCATGTTTTTTAAATTTTAGGTTAAGAGTTTTATTAGAACACTAAAGTCAGCAATACTTCTGATATAAGCAATATTATTTCCACCTTTCTTTCACCGTTATTTCACCCGGTTATTTTCCGTTTTAATACGATTGCACAGGCCTACGGGCTGTTGCATTTTTGTGCCAGCTTTATGGCATGGGCTTTATTAATTGAGCATTATAAAAGCCATAGCCATGTAAGCATTTAAAAAAGGTTATGGCCTTAAAAATATAAAGTATAGGGCAGGGCAGATAAAGTATAAAGCTAACCTTACCTCTTCGCCGGGTAAAAGAACACAGGTGGAAATAAAACCAGCCTGATAATTATTTTACAATTCCAAATTATCGGCCATTAACTCTGCCTGTTTTAAAACAGTGTCAATTGCTTTTTGCTGTTTATCGGGCGGATAACCATATTTGGTTAATGTTCGTTTTACCAGCACCATCAGCTTTGCCCTGGCACTTTCACGTATTGCCCAATCAATGGTTGTATTGGCTTTTACTTTTTCTGCTATTTCCCTGGCAATCATTCTAAGCTGGTCATCGCCCAATACCTGCACGGCACTATCGTTTACTTCCAATGCATTGTAAAAGGCAACTTCATTTTGTGTTAAACCCAACCGCTCTCCTTCGGCATCGGCTTCTTTAATTTCTTTGGCAATATCAATCAGTTCCTGAATAATTTCAGCAGTGGTTAATAAATTATTCTGGTAACGTTTTATGGCTCCTTCCAGCATCTCCAGTAATTTTTTACTCTTTACCAGGTTTGTTTTTGCCCTTGCTTTTATTTCATCGTTCAATATCTTCTTTAATAATTCCAGGGCCAGGTTTTTGTGTTCCATTCCTTTTACTTCCTGCAAAAATTCATCAGACAGAATTGAAATATCCGGCTTGTTTATACCTGCTGCCTCAAAAATATCTATTACCTTATCGCTGCTTAATGCTTCATCCACTATTTGCTTAATGGCTGTTTCAATCTGAATATCTGATCTTCCCGGTCCGGTTCCTTCAAACTTTACCAGCCTTGCTTTCATGGCCTGAAAGAATGCCACTTCAGGTAAATGTGCCTGCACTTCATCCCTGGTAATACAAAGCGACAATGCCTGGCTTAACAGGCTTACTTCCCTGATAAATCTTTCTTTGCCATCCTGTAATCCTACAATATGTTCTTCGGCCTGCAGTATAATGGACAGTTTTTCTCTGGAATCTACTTTAAAAAATCTACGGTAATTAAACTTAAAACTATGCTCGTAATACGCTTCCGGCTCTTCCACCAAAATATCTTTTTGTGTATTGCTTTCTTCATTAAACAGCTGCTGTATCACTTCTAATTTTTCCAGAAACACTTCAACTGCTTTTGATATATTCTCTGCAGGGTCGCCTTTACCACCGGCTTCTCCATAAAATGAAAGCGCTTTTTTTAAATCCATACCAATGCCCAGGTAATCAACCACCAAACCGCCCGGCTTATCTTTAAAAACACGGTTAACCCTGGCAATGGCCTGCATAAGGTTGTGGCCACGCATGGGCTTATCTACATACATAGTATTTAAGCAGGGTGCATCAAAACCGGTGAGCCACATATCCCTTACAATTACAATTTTCAATTCATCGGAAGGGTCTTTCATCCGGTCGGATAAATCACGCCGCTGCTGTTTGGTAGTATAGTGTTTTGCAATTTCGGGCCCATCGGCACTGTTGGTTGTCATTACTACTTTTATAACACCTTTCGTCATATCATCACTGTGCCACTGCGGCCTTAATGCAATTATCTCTTTGTAAATATCTGCCGCAATTCTGCGGCTCATGGCTACCACCAAAGCCTTGCCTTCAAAAACGGTTTGCCTTTTTTCAAAATGAGTAACAATATCATTTGCCAGGTTTTTAACCCTGTCTTTATTGCCAACAATTGCTTCCAGTTTTGTCCACTTGGCTTTTGCTTTTTGTTTTTCGGTAACCTCTTCATCCTGTTCAAGCGCTTCATCAAACTCTTCAATGAGGCGCTTACCATCTTCATCTAAATTTACTTTTGCCAAACGGCTTTCGTAAAAAATTCTTACGGTTGCGCCATCGGTAACAGCATCTTTAATATCGTAGCGGTCAATATAATTGCCAAAAACCTGTGGCGTGTTTATATCGGTGCCTTCAATGGGTGTGCCGGTGAAACCGATGTACGTTGCATTGGGCAGTGCATCCCGCATGTACTTGGCAAAGCCATAAGCGATTCGTTTACCAATTACCTCTTTGGTTTCAGCATCTTTTTCATCAACCAGCCTGGCCTCAAAACCATATTGTGTACGGTGAGCCTCATCTGCAATAACCACCACATTTTTTCTATCGCTTAACTGGTCGTAAACCGACTTGTTACCATCGGGCATAAATTTTTGTATGGTGGTAAACACAATACCACCACTTGCTACCTGCAACAATTGTTTTAAATGTTCCCGGCTTTCGGCCTGCACCGGTTCCTGGCGAAGCAGTTGAACAGATGCGGCAAAGCTGTCGAACAACTGATCATCCAGATCATTTCTATCTGTAATTACCACAATGGTTGGGTTACTCATTTCGGGTGCAGTAATAAGCTTGCCCGAATAAAAAACCATACTCAAACTTTTACCCGAGCCTTGCGTATGCCAAACCACACCACCTCTTTTATCACCAACCCCCCCTCCAACTCCCCCCGAGAGGGGGAGAGCAAAACCCGA
>JANMWP010000158.1:0-1700 GCA_031394065.1 Chitinophagaceae bacterium | reverse complement strand
TTCCCCAAACCGGAAAATTAAATGCGTTGATGTGTACAGCAATTCCTTCTTTAGGCACAAGGATATGCGTACCCATGAAAGTGTTGTTGGTACTCAGGTTATGACTATCGCCATCAACAAAAAAAACCTCGTTCGGAAATTTACGCCGCAGCGATGCATTGGCAAATAAATTGCCAATACCGCCTTCAATATCTACCCAACTATCGGCTTTGGTTGCACCGGTTTTATAGCTGATTGCATAAAATTTATCCAGGTGGTTTCTTAAATACATGGCTAAAGCCTTCAACATATTTCCACGCTCATGAAAAGTCATTTTACGGAGTGTGGGGTTACCAACTGCTCTGCCATATTCCAGTATTTGTTTAAAATCAAGACCTTTTGTGGTTGCGGTTGCAACAGGCTCTCCGGTTACGGCATTATATAATTGTTGCCCTTCTCCATCTCCTGTTATCCAGTTGCCGGTTATATAGTTTTCGAGCTTCATGCAAACGTATTTTTAATCTGCTAAGTTAACTTAAAAAGAAAAGAGGCTTTATGCGGCTTTCTCAAATATTTTATAATAATCCAAATTGCCTTAAATGATGGGTTACATGTTTATAATGCAGCAGTATCCATTCTTCAAAATTCAGTTCTCCAAAAACCGGATGCAGGGTTTTCTTCCCTGCTTCGTCTTCAAAATAATTTTTAAAAGATGTGATTGAAGCGGCTAAGTTTTCTAAAGCATCTTTCATAGTTGCATACTCCAATGGCAAAGCTTCTTCGCCAATTATATTAACGGGGGCTTTTGTGTTTTCTCTAAACTCTTTATTGCTTAGCAGGAACTCCTTATATTTTGGTAAATGTTCGGGAGGAGTAACCAGGTCAAACTTTATTTTTCCGGTTGATACATAAAAAATGGTTGTCAGGTGCTCTACCATTTGCTGGGCATTCATTTTGCCCCAGTTGCCCTGCTTATTGCCGTTTAAAGATTTAAATAACGGAACACATTCTTCGGTTATAAAATTTAGTTTTTGCTCATTCATATCATAATTTTTAGTACACAATGTAAAACAAAAAAGCACCCAATAAAAAGGATGCTTAATACTTTTATACATTATATCACTGGTTATACTCTTTGATCAATCTCTTTGCAAAGGCGCTCAAAAATTTCATCTATGGTTCCTTCGCCTTTTACCATCACCACTTTATCAAATTTTTTGTAATAATCAGCAACAACGGCAGTTTTATTGCGGTATTCAACTATCCGGGCCCTGATCACATTTTCATTGTTATCATCACTGCGGCCACTGGTTTCGCCTCTTTTTAATAAGCGTTTTATCAGCTCTTCTTCACTTACATCAAGCGCCAGCATAGCTGCAATAGGTGCTTCTTTTAGTTCCAGTAAATTGTCAAGCGCTGCTGCCTGTGCCGGAGTTCGGGGGAAACCATCAAACAAAAATCCCTTCGCATCGGCGTTTTCATCCAGGGCAGAGCTGATCATACCAATCACCACTTCATCGGGCACCAGCTGCCCTTTGTCCATAAAATTCTGTGCTTCTTTACCCAAAGGTGTTTGGCGGCATATTTCATTACGCAGTAAATCACCGGTACTCAGGTGTTTTAAACCATATCTGGCTATTAATTTTTCGCTTTGCGTTCCTTTGCCGCTCCCGGGAGGGCCAAATAATATCAAATTAAACATATACTAACTATCCTTGTGA
>JANMWP010000143.1:0-1940 GCA_031394065.1 Chitinophagaceae bacterium | reverse complement strand
GGGTACTTCTATTGCCATGGGAATCTTATTAATAATTGCTTTGTTTTTTCAATTGCGGGCAAAAAAATATGTACCTGTTATTTATTGGGTTACGGTAGTTTTTATAAGTGTATTTGGCACTTTGGTTACCGATAATCTTACAGATAAAATGGGTGTTGCATTAGAAACGAGTACTATTATTTTCAGCATTTTGCTGTTGCTCACTTTTGCATTATGGTATGTAAAAGAAAAAACACTTTCTATTCATTCCATCTTTACCAAACACCGTGAAGTTTTTTATTGGTTTACAATCCTCTTCACCTTTGCGCTGGGTACGGCATCCGGCGATTTGATGGCAGAAAGTTTAGGGCTCGGTTATTTAGTAACCGGTGTTATTGTTGCTATTGTAATTACCATTACCGCAATTGCACAAAAGTTAAAATTAAATGCTGTACTTTCTTTCTGGATTATTTATATTATGACAAGGCCATTAGGTGCTTCTATCGGAGACCTGCTTTCTCAACCAACTAAATATGGTGGTTTAGGTTTGGGTGCTACCATTACCAGTGCCATATTTCTTTTGGGAATTTTAGTTATTGTTTTATACTTCACTTTTTCTAAATCTGATGTAATTACAAATTCAATAGCAGCAGAAAAAGAAGATGCAGCAGGAAAAGGATTTATCCGGCAAACTGTGATAACCGTGGCCTTATTTATAGCTGTTGGCGGCTCAGCCTATTTCTGGCGGCATAATGCACTTCAAAAAGAAATGCAGCAACCCGTTACAAATGCAGCTCCCGGCAAAACTATTCAGGCTTCCCCGCTTGGCGATTTATCTGTATTTACTAAAATTACAGCCGATGCCCGCAGTTTAGTAGTTGCAAATAATTTAGTGGCTGCAAAAACACGGATTGCAGATCTTGAGTATGAATGGGACAATGCCCAATCAAGGCTTAAAACAATGAATGCTGCTAAATGGACCGAAGTTGATGGTGCAATAGATAAAGTTTTGAGACAATTACGTGCTGTAAGTCCTAATCAACCTGATTGCAAATCAGCATTGGATGCTTTATTGGCACTGCTTAAATGATTTTTTATTTTTTCTCAGCAACGTCTCTCCCAGATTTGTCTTTGGGCCGGGGACGTTGCGTTAGTTATTAAATCCATTTACGCAACGTCCCGTACAGGAGACTTTGCTGTGAAGAGACATTAGTCCTTCACACAACGTACTGACAAACCTTGTTTTTGGGACCAGCATTGCTTAGATATTTCCTTGTAACAAGTGCCTATACCCCAATATAAAGCTGTATCTGGCGATTTACAACTATCCGAAACACACCACCAACTAGTTCCATTTCCTATAACACTTCCAGCACCATCAGGGAAAGGACCATTGTCTCCTCTGTAGCTAGCTGGTAATGCAGTAAAACCGCTTTGATTGGTTCCAAAGAAACAGGGACCAGGACAGCCAATACACTTCCAATGTTTTGTTCCAGCTTCTCTGAGTTTAATTCCAGCACTATCTAATTTTAAGTAACTTATTAAAGTGTCCCAATCTTCTTTTCTTGCAACATGCCAACCTTTTGGTGCTATATTTCGTTTTTCATTTACGGCATAATAATTATACAGATGCCCGTAAACATTACCCGTGTCACTATTATTATTAAAATCACAGTAAGCTCCAGACGTTTGTTTTTTCCAATCAGTATCGAGCTTTATATTTGGTATTGAGTCGCCATTTTGATAATGAGTTACACTCAAATTTTCAGCCATCCAAGTTTGGTTACCAATTTTTATAGTCTTAAAAGTTTTACCATCATTATCCTTTTCAGGGCCACAGCCTACAATTATTAATAATGTTCCGTATAAAAATATTCGCAGATTCAATCTCTTTTTTAAATGAGTCATAATATTGATTTAATGTTATGGGTTTACAATTTTTCTCAGCAACGTCTCTCCAC
>JANMWP010000116.1:0-17318 GCA_031394065.1 Chitinophagaceae bacterium | reverse complement strand
GATTTTGGTAAAACCATATTAATTATAGCCCACAGCAATACCATACCACAAATTATCAGAAAATTCGGCGTAACCGATTACCCTTAAGGAGATATACACGACAATGAGTTTGATAATTTATTTGTTATAACATACAAGAAGGAAAAGGCAAAGCTGAAGAAGATGAAGTATGGTGCTAAGTCGGGAGTTTCGGCGGCGATGCAGTAACTACAGCAAAATGCCTTTTAAGAAAAGATACGCCACCGAAAAATAAATAACAATCCCCGTAACATCTACCAGTGTTGCCACAAATGGGGCAGATGAAGTAGCCTGATCTAACCTCATGCGTTTTAAAAAGATGGGTAACATAGAGCCTGCCAGTGAGCCCCATAAAACAACACCCAGCACAGAAACACCGGTAACCATCGCCAGTAAAAATGTATGTCCGCCATAAAGATGCGGTTCAATATAACTCCACATAAAAGTTCGTAAAAATCCAACCAACCCTAATATTGTACCCAATGCCAGGCCGCTTTTCAGTTCTCTTTTAAAAATAGTAAACCAGTCGGCAATGGTAATTTCGGCTTTAGCCATGGCCTGTATAATTAATGTTGATGCCTGGCTTCCACTATTACCACCACTGGAGATAATGAGTGGCACCAGCATGTTCAGTACCAGTACTTTTTTAATTTCATCTTCAAAAAAACTCATGGCGCTGGCGGTAAATAATTCGCCAACAAAAAGTATTACCAGCCAGGGTGCACGTTTGCCAATCAGTTTCCAAAAAGGCATATCTAAGTAAGGCTCGTCCAGCGCCTCGGTACCACCAATCTTTTGTATGTCTTCACTAAACTCTTCTTCTGCCACCCATAGAATATCATCAATGGTTACAATGCCCAATAAAATATTGTTGTTATCAATTACCGGTAATGCCACCCGGTTATTCATTTTAAAAACTTCGCTGGCACTTTCCTGGTCATCGTTTACATTCAGCGATATAAAGCGGCCATCCATTAATTCATTAACTTTTGCAGTAGGATCAGCCAGGATAAAATCACGTATCCGGATGTGATCGAGCAGTTCGCCCTTGTCATTAATCACATAAATTACATCAATGGTTTCGCTGCCTCTTGCATGTTTGCGGATGGTTTCAAATACTTCGGCAACCGTATTTTCTTCATATACATATACATAATCGGGCGTCATAATTCTGCCCATACTGTTTTCAGGATAGCCGAGTAATTCCAGCGTATCTCTCCGTTCATCGGGGTCCAGCGTTTTAATCAGATCCCGTACAATACTTGTTGGTAATTCTTCTAAAAAGGCAACCCGGTCATCGGCAGGCAGTTCATTTAACAACTCTGTTGTTTTAATGGCCGGTAAGTTTTTTATTATCCTTTTTTGGGTAGATAATTCAAGGATTTTAAAAACACTGGCTGCCCGGTGTATGGCAAGATGCGAAATGATCGGGCATTCAAAATCTTCATTTTCGTATATCAAATCGGCCACATCACTGATATTCTGGTCATTCAGAAATTCCTGAATGGCCAGTTTATCTTCAGAAGCTTTTACTTCCTCAAACTGTTGCAGTAATGATATTTCATCAAAGGCTGAATGCATCGGTGCTTTGTTATTAAATTGCAGTTCAATTGTGGCGCAATTTAACCCATTTATTCTTAATCAAATGTTATGCTGAAACCTTATTTATTTGTAGATAATACAACAGAAAAGGGAAGGGGTGTGTTTTCTCATGAACGGATTCCAGCCAATACGGTGATAGAAATTGCACCGGTAATTGTGATGGAGATTGCTGACCGGGAACATCTTGATAAAACTTTGCTGCATGACTATATTTTTGAATGGGGAAAAGAAAAAAACAAATGTGCTATGGCACTTGGCCTGATACCGATCTACAACCACAGCTATAAAAGCAACTGCGAGTATTTTATGGATTTTGAAGATGATTCTATTATGGTAAAAACAGTGAGGGTAATTGAGAACGGAGAGGAACTTACCATTAATTATAATGGAGATTGGAATGACGGAAAGAAAGTGTGGTTTGATGTGAAATGAATGCAAAATTTAGAATGTTTAGGAAAGTTTAGAGGGTTTAGACACTTAGTCTACTAACTCTAAACTTCCCTAAACTTCTCTTATGCTTGTTCTATTAATTGTATTTCGGCAGACAACCTCACTTCTTCACTAACCATTACGCCACCGGCTTCAGTTACAGCATTCCAGGTAAGTCCAAAATCTTTACGGTTAATTTTACCGTTAATGGTAAAACCAGCCTTGGTATTGCCCCATGGGTCTTTTACCACACCACCAAACTCAACCGATAATTTTATATTCTTGGTTACATCACGAATGGTAAGATCGCCGTATAATTCATACGAACCATCGCTATCAACATTCTCTGATTTTGTTGCTTCAAATTTAAGCTGCGGAAATTTTTCTGCATCAAAAAAGTCAGCGCCTTTCAAATGAGCATCTCTTTGCTCGTTATTTGTTGAGACAGAGTTTACATCTGCCGTAAAGCTGATCCTGGCTTTTGTAAAGTCTTCGTCTTCTGTTTGAGCAGCAACGGTAAAAACGTTGAAACTGCCTGTAACATTGGTTATCATCAGGTGTTTGATCTTGAACTGTACTTCGCTGTGTGTGGGATCTAATGCCCAGGTTTTGGTTGCCATGATTTTTTAATTTTAAATGCAAGTTACTAATTAATGTTTAAACATTGAATATTTTTTTATAAAATAATTGTTAATAAAAAATACCGCCGTGGTTGGCGGGATTCTATATAGACTCTTAAAAGTTGTTATTTGTTCGCTTCAAAGTCCCTGCGTATGATATTTAATGCAGCGCCAGCTTTAAACCACTCAATCTGCTGTTCGTTATAGGTATGATTTACATTGATGGTATCAGCAGTTCCATCGGCATGGTTAAATACCATTTGCAGTTGTTTGCCAGGAGCAAAGCTTGTTAGGCCAATAATATCAATGCTATCATCTTCCTGAATTTTGTTGTAATCTTCCTTATCGGCAAAAGTCAAGCCCAGCATGCCCTGTTTCTTCAAATTGGTTTCATGAATACGGGCAAATGATTTTACCAGTACGGCACGAACACCCAAAAATCTTGGCTCCATTGCCGCATGTTCACGTGACGAACCTTCACCATAATTCTCATCACCCACTACAACAGTACCAATACCTGCAGCTTTATACAACCTTTGTGTGCCCGGGACTGTTCCGTATTCACCGGTCAATTGGTTTTTAACGTTGTCGGTTTTTTCGTTGAAGAAATTTAGTGCACCAATCAACATGTTGTTGCTGATATTATCTAAATGACCACGGAACTTTAACCATGGGCCGGCCATTGAAATATGATCGGTAGTACATTTTCCTTTTGCCTTAATCAACAATTTCAATCCTTTTAAATCACTGCCTTCCCAGGCTGCAAAGGGTTCCAGTATCTGCAGCCTGTCGGATGTTGGAGAAACCAATACTTCTACTTTACTACCATCTTCGGCTGGTGCCTGAAAACCTGCATCTTCAACTGCATAACCTTTAACCGGCATTTCAATACCCAGCGGTTCTTCCAGTTTAAATTTTTCGCCTTTATCGTTGGTTAAATAATCGGTTAACGGATTAAAAGACAGCGAACCTGCAATAGCCAATGCTGTTGTTATCTCCGGCGAAGCCACAAAAGCATGGGTATTTGGATTACCATCATTACGCTTAGAGAAATTTCTGTTATAAGAAGTAACGATTGAATTTTTTCTTGCAGGATCGGTTGAATGCCTTGCCCACTGGCCAATACAAGGGCCACAGGCATTGGCTAAAACTATGCCACCCATTTTTTCAAATGTATCTAAGTAGCCATCACGTTCAACTGTGTAGCGAACCTGTTCAGAGCCTGGAGTAATTGTAAACTCTGCCTTTGCTTTAAAATTATTATCCGATGCCTGTTTTGCAATGGAAGCCGCACGGGTAATATCTTCATAAGATGAGTTGGTGCAGGAACCGATCAATCCAACTTCCATTTTATCGGGCCAGCCATTTACTTTTACTGCATCGGCAAATTTAGAAATTGGCCAAGCCAGATCCGGTGTAAAAGGCCCGTTTATATGTGGTTCCAGTTCTGATAAATTAATTTCAATTACCTGGTCAAAATAACTTTCAGGATTTGCATATACTTCATCATCACCGGTCAAATGTTCAGCAATCGCATCGGCGCCATCTGCAATTTCGGCCCTACCGGTTCCTCTTAAATATTCGCCCATTTTTTCATCATAACCAAAAATAGAAGTGGTGGCACCAATCTCTGCACCCATATTACAAATGGTTCCTTTGCCGGTGCATGATAATGATTTAGCACCATCGCCAAAATATTCAAGTATTGCACCGGTACCACCTTTTACGGTAAGTATGCCGGCAACTTTTAAAATAATATCTTTTGAAGCCGTCCAGCCACTCAATTTGCCGGTGAGCTTAACACCAATCAGTTTTGGAAATTTAAGTTCCCAGGGTAATCCGGCCATTACATCGCAGGCATCGGCACCGCCAACACCAATGGCTATAATGCCCAGCCCGCCTGCATTTACGGTATGGCTGTCAGTTCCAATCATCATGCCACCAGGGAAAGCATATTGCTCCAAAACTACCTGGTGAATGATACCTGCACCCGGTTTCCAGAAACCGATGCCGTATTTATTGGAAACAGAAGCTAGAAAATCGTACACTTCTTTATTTTGAGTTTTTGCTTTTGAAAGATCTTCAACAGCACCAACTTCGGCCTGTATCAGGTGATCGCAATGTACTGTTGAAGGCACGGCAACTGTTTTACGCCCGGCCTGCATAAATTGTAACAAAGCCATTTGTGCAGTTGCATCCTGCATAGCCACACGGTCCGGTGCAAATTCTACGTAATCTTTTCCTCTTTCAAAAGCAGTAGTAGCTGCTCCCTGCCAAAGGTGGGCGTACAATATTTTTTCAGTAAGCGTTAAAGATTTACCGGTTGCTTTACGGGCAGCGTCAATACGGGCGCCAAAGTTGCTGTACAACTTTTTAATCATGTCAATGTCGAAGGCCATAATAGAAATTTAATAATGTGCTAATTTGCTGATGTGCTAATGTTGGACGGGTAAAATGAGTGGTGATTGCACCGGACTCATTAGCAAATCAGCTAATTATCGAATTAGCTAATTGATGAGTTGCAAATTTACGAAAATCGCATCATTTTTTAAAGCCCTTTGTTTTTAGATTAAAATGTGTTTAATTTAGCAGTATGAACCGGTTAAAACATTTTATTGAGTGGCATGTATTTGGTGTATGTTCTGCCATTGGTGAAAGAATGGGCATTGCCACATCAACTATCCGCAAGTATTTTATCTACATGTCGTTTATGACATTTGGCTCGCCGGTTATTGTTTATCTTTTTGTAGCTTTTTGGATGAATGTGAAGCGGTATATATTTAATGCAAAGCGTAATCCTTTACGCTACCTTTGACCTCACCCCAACCCCTCTCCAAGGGAGAGGGAACTAGAAGATTAGTGCGAAAATTCTCCTTAAAATTTTATAATAAAACACAATTGTTCCCCTTTAGGGGTTAGGGGTGATAATCGCTTTTCTAATTCTTACCAATTTCTCCAGCAAATTTTCCAGCAAATCCAATCTTAACATATTGGCACCATCACTTTTTGCAAGCGCAGGGTGGGGATGCGTTTCAATAAATAATCCATCTGCACCAGTTGCAATGGCTGCTTTGGCAATGGTTTCAATCAGTTCCGGATTACCGCCGGTTACGCCCCCAGCCTGGTTTGGCTGCTGTAAAGAATGGGTGCAATCCATAATTACCGGCACATTTATTTCTTTCATCCAGGTAATGTTGCGGTAATCAACCACAAGGTCGGTATAACCAAATGTATTGCCTCTTTCAATCAATCCCACTTTATTATTGCCGGCTGCATTAATTTTTTCAACAGCAAATTTCATGGAAGGGCCGCTTAAGAATTGTCCTTTTTTTACATTAACAATTTTACCTGTTTTTGCGGCAGCAATTAATAAATCAGTCTGCCTGCAAAGAAAAGCCGGTATCTGTAAAACATCCACGTATTCTGCTGCCATGGCGGCTTCTTCGGCAGTATGAATATCTGTTGTGGTTGGAATTGAGAATCTTTCACCAACCTTTTTTATTAACTCCAACGCATTTCTATCGCCAATGCCGGTAAATGAATTAGTGGAAGTACGGTTTGCCTTGCGGTAAGATGCTTTGAAAATATATGGGATCTCTAGTTTAGCACAGATAGCGGCAACTTTTTCAGCAATGCCCATCACTATTTCTTCACCCTCAACCACACATGGGCCGGCAATGAGGAAGAAATTGCCCTCATTGTATTTTTGGTTGCTGAATAAATCTTTTAAATATTTTTCCATTTTGCAAAGTTAGGGTGTAATTTGATTACACTGATTATTACGAATTACATGAATTGGATTGAAATCTGGCTCATGTTACAAATTCAATCAGTAAAAAAATTCGTGTAATTCGTGTAATTCTATGAAATTTGTGTAATAAATAAACTTATGGTAAAAGAAAAGATATTGGTTATTGGAGCTTCGGGGCAAATAGGAGTAGAGCTTACACTTGCACTTCGCAAAATGTATGGCAACGCCAATGTGGTTGCCTCTGATTTGCGTGAAGAAAACGATTTGCTGAAAGGCACCGGCCCTTATGTAAGCTTAGATGTAATGAACAAGGAAATGCTGCATGTTCAGGTAATTCGCCAGGGCATTACACAGATTTATTTGTTGGCAGCCATCCTTTCTGCCACCGGAGAAAAAAATCCTAACCTGGCCTGGAGCCTGAATATGCAAAGCCTGCTGAATGTGCTGGATATTGCCAGGGAAGAAAATCTGCATAAGGTTTACTGGCCATCATCCATCGCCGTTTTTGGACCAACATCGCCCAAACAAAATTGCCCGCAACAAACCGTTATTGAACCGGTAACGGTGTATGGCATCAGCAAATTTGCCGGCGAATTCTGGTGTAATTATTATAACCGCCGTTATGGGGTTGATGTAAGAAGTTTGCGCTACCCCGGTTTGATCAGTTATAAAAGTGCGCCGGGCGGAGGAACTACTGATTATGCTATTGAAATTTTTCATGAAGCTCTGGAAGAAAAAAAATACGAATGTTTTTTGCGTGAAGATACGTACCTGCCCATGATGTATATGCCCGATGCCATTCGTGCAACAATAGAACTGATGGAAGCTGATGCATCAAAAATTTCTATCCGTACATCCTATAATATTTCGGGCATGAGTTTTTCACCAAAAGAAATTGCTGCTGAAATTGAAAAACATATTCCTGGATTTTCAATCAGCTATAAACCCGATTACCGGCAGGCCATTGCCGACAGCTGGCCGCAAAGTATTGATGATACTGTTGCCAGGAATGATTGGGGATGGAAGGAAGAATTTGCTTTAGAGAGGATGGTGAAGGATATGTTTGATAATTTGTAGAGATATGGAAATAAAGAAAATATCGAACAAGGAACAAGGAATAATGAACAAGGAAGTAGTAAAAGTACATTCTGCATATTTTCTGCAGAGAGTTGCATTTATACTTCAAAATTCAACATCCCTTGTTCCTTGTTCAGTATTTAGATGAGTTTATGCTCATAAGCATATTTCACCAACCCGATAACGCTGCTGGTATTGGTTTTTCGAAAAATATTTTTACGGTGGGTTTCAATGGTACGTTCGCTGAGGAATAGTTTTTCGGCAATCTGTTTATTACTTAATTCTTTTTCAATAAGCTGAACAATTTCAATTTCACGGGTGGTTAAATGTGCATCTGTATTTTCTTTTTTCATTTCGCTGGCCCTTACCATTTCATATAAAACCTCTTCGCTGAAATAAACGCCGCCACCCGATATTTTTTCCAAAGCTATTACCAGTTCCTGTTTACCAATGTTTTTTAATACATAGCCCGATATATCTGCATCATCGATCATCTGGTTAACCAAATCGCCCTGACCGCTCATTGAAAGTGCCAGTATTTTTATTGCAGGAAATTTTTTATGCACCAGTTTCGACAGTTCAGCGCCATTAAGGCCCGGCATCATTACATCTGTCAATAAAATATCAACCGGTCTTTTTTCAAGCAGCGAAATCATTGCTGTTGGCTGGGTACATTCAATAGCTACTTCAAAAAGATCGTGCCCATGTAATAAAGATTTTAAACCATCAATTACTATCTGGTGATCATCAACAATGGCTAAGGTTATTTTTTTGCTTTTCACTGAGGTTTATTACAAGGTTATTTTTATCTGATGCAATTTAATTTTTTTAACTTGAAACCGGAACATGAATTGCAACCAGGGTTCCTTTTCCCGGCGAACTGTCAAAATCAACCGTACCTTTTAAAAATACAACCCTTGAGCTGATATTCTTTAAACCAATGCCTTCAAATTTTTGTTTATCGGTTACATCAAAACCACGGCCATTGTCTTCAACAGTTGCCGATATACCATCAGTATCTTTAATCAAAGAAATGTCAAGGTTATTTGCTCCCGAATGTTTTATCACATTGTTCACACATTCCTGTATAACCCGGTATAAAACCGTTTCTGTATTGCTGTCCAGCCTTTCCTGTAATCCTTCTGTATGCAGGTTTATTTTGATGATGCGGTTATCAATCTTATCTAAAAATTCTTTAACTGCACTGGCCAGTCCACTTTTCAGTAAAGCATTGGGCATCATCTGGTGACTTACACTTCTTATCTCTTTACAGCTTTCATCTACCAGGCCAATCAGTTTTTCAAAAGTTATTTTTTGTGCCTCATCTTTAAACTGCATATCATTTTCAAAAGCAGATAAATTCATTTTGGCTGCACTCATCATCTGGCCCACACCATCATGCAGTTCGGCAGCAATGCGTTTACGTTCATTTTCTTCGGCATTGATAATGGCCTTGGTTGCCAGGTCCTGCTGCTTCATTACTTCGGCCTGTAAATTCATTTTGTTTTGCAAATGTCTTTTTCTGTAAAAACTAACACCCGATAAAACCAGTAATGCAGTTACCAGTGCTAATCCCCAAAGCAGATAGTTTTTTTTGGTGATTTCAGCCTTTTGCAGTTTCAATTGCTGTTCCTTTTTTTCTGTTTGATATTTTGCATTCAGCTGCTCAATCTGTTTAAGCTTATCACCGCTGTAAATAGAATCTTTCAGCCCGGCCTGCTTTTTATAATAATTCAGCGATAAAGCAAAGTCTCCTTTTTTTTCTGCAATTGCAGACAGCTCTTTATAATTTGATAAAAGCAGGTCGGCAAATGCCATTTTAACCGCAATTGTGTTACTAAAGCCATATTGCTCTATGGCTTTTGCGTATTGCCCCTGTTCCTTATACATATATCCCAGGTCTCCATAACTTAAAGCAATTGAAAAACTGTCTTTTATCTTTTTGCGCAACGCTAAAGATTTAATTAAATAATCTTCGGCTTCAGTAAATTTTTTCTGAATTGTGTAAACCCCGCCTAAAAAATTATAGCTGTAAGCAATGCCAACATCATCATGCTTTTTTTCACGAATGGCGAGTGAACTGTTATATCTTTTTATAGCTTCGGTAAAATCTTCCTTGTATTCAAATACAACACCCGATTCGTTCAGGATTGTTGCCATGTCTTCTTCATCATTCAGTTTTTTATAAATGGCATAGGCCTCATTATACATTTGCAGGGCACGGTCAAGATCCCTTGTTTTGCGGTAAAGTTTACCAAGTTCATTTAAAACACCGGCTTTTTTTGAGGGGTCATTTACCTTGTTTGCAATATCCAGTGCCTTGTAGTAATATACAGCTGCACTATCATAAGCGCCTTTGAAATACCAGGAAAGTCCTGTGATTTTTTTGAATTCACTTAATGAACCATCATCTTTTAATTTTTCGGCTAATGCGCTTCCTGCAATTGCTGTTGACTGGCATAAATCAAAATCCTTAAATAGCAATGCCAGTGAAAGTGCTTTGTAAGCATTTACTTTTTCGGTATTATCTGCATTGAATTTAATAATAAACTGCAGGCTGTCAATATTGGCAGATTGAGCAACGATGATGAATGTTTTACCAAGAAAAAAAAAGAAAAGGATTATTTTTTTGAAATTATACATGCCAACAGGTTTTCATTATGGTAAACCAAGAATATCTTTCATACTGAATATACCTGTCTTTTTATAAATGTATTCAGCAGCCAAAACGGCTCCCAGCGCAAATCCCTGCCTGCTATGGGCTGTGTGAATAATTTCAATATCATCAATGGCAGAGCTGTATTTGACACTGTGTGTGCCGGGTGCAGGGTCTTCCCGTTTGCTGATGATGGATAATTCTGCGGGATTATCTGTTTCATTATTTACCCAGTTTTTTTTGCCGGGTATTTGCTGCATAATCTGTTCGGCTAATGTTATGGCTGTGCCACTGGGTGCATCTTTTTTTTGCGTGTGATGAATTTCTTCCATTGAAATTGAATAATCAGATTGCCCCTTCATCAGCTGTGCCAGTTTTTTATTTAGTTCAAAAAAGATATTTACGCCCACACTGAAATTGCTGGCGTATAAAAAACTGCCGTTTTTTTCTTTGCAATGGTTTACAACTTCATTCCAATCAGCAAGCCAACCGGTGCTGCCGCTTATTACAGGTGTGCCGGCATCAAAACATTTCAGGATATTTTCTTTGGCGCTGTGTGGGCCGGTAAATTCTATTGCTACATCGCAGCGCTGCAGATTTTCTTTAGTAAAAATTTCCATACTGTCAATGTCAATTTTTAAATTAACTGTATGACCTCGTTGCAGGGCAATTCCTTCAATTGTTTTGCCCATTTTGCCGTAGCCGATTAAAGCAATCTTCATACCTCCTAACCCCCTGTCCTTGGGCTCCGCTCTGGATGTGGGGGAATTATCTGTATTATCCATTTCGTAAAATGTGTTTTAATGTTTCAGTAGTGATGAAGGTAATTATTTTGCGTGGTTTTTTCCGATGTTGAGCACAATACTTATGCCGTTGGTGTTGGCAAGCTGGCTATAACCCGGTTTAATTTGTAAACTGAGGTCATCACTAACATCAAAAGTTTTAAGGTGTGCATCAACTGTAGCATCCACCACATTCAATCCCCAGAAAAGAATAAAAAACAAAACGGTATAATCTAAATTTTGCCGAACCTGGTTTCTGAAGGTTCTGATTCTTTCGGGCTGATCTTTGATGGTAAAATAAGGTTGGGGTATTTCAAAGTCATTGGCAGGGTTTCCATCAATGGCATTGATATAAGAATCCCTTGCTTGCCGGTATTGTTTTGAGTTGCGGAAAAAAATGTAGGTGGTTGTTCCCAATGCTGCATAAACTATTGGAATTTTCCAGTATTTTTTATTGGTTGCCTGTCCCCATCCCGGTAAAATAGCCGAGCGGTAGGTAGCAATGCGTGGGCTGTAAGCTTTTGAGGTATCGGGTTTCGAAAATATATTGGTATTGCGTTTTTTGGTATTGCCGGCGGGTTTACCGGGTGCAGTTTTTTGTGCAAATACCGGTGTACATACAAAAAAGGAAAAAGTAAAAAAGAAAAATGTAAATGCTTTCAACATTAAGTAACGTTAATATTAAATTTATCAAGCAATGCATTCAGCTCTTCAACCGAATAGTATTCGAACAAAATACTTCCACTGCCTTTTTTACCGTGTTTCATCTTTACACGTGTATTAAAACCCGAGGCTAAATTATCTTCAATCTTTTTAAAATTGGGTGGCAGGCTTTGTTTTACAGCAAATTTAACAGCAGGGCTGTATTGTTTTCTTACCAGCTCTTCTGTCTGCCGAACCGAAAGGCCGCTTTTTTTAATTTCGCTGAAAATATACAGTTGTTTATCAATCACATCAACATTTATAAGTGCTCTTGCATGCCCCATGCTGATAATACCCGTACGAACGGCCACCTGTATATCGGGCGGTAATTTTAATAAACGGATATAATTGGCAACGGTACTTCTTTCTTTGCCCATTCTTTCTGCAACCTGCTCCTGTGTATATTCCAGTTCATCCATCAGGCGCTTATAACTTAAAGCAATTTCAATAGCATTCAAATCTTTTCGCTGCAGGTTTTCTAAAAGTGATAATTCTAAAAGTTGTGAATCATTTGCCTGTCTTACATAAACCGGTACATCTTTTATTCCGGCAATTTTTGATGCCCTGAAACGCCGTTCACCCGCTATCAGCCTGTATTTGCCATTGGGCAGTTTAGAAACAGTAAGCGGCTGAATAATATCATGTATTTTAATGGATGCAGCCAGTTCATTCAAAGCAACTTCATCAAAATCGTGGCGGGGCTGCTTGGGATTTACTTCAATCTGATCCAATGAAACACGCATGGATACAGAAGCCTGTTGCATCACTTCGGATTTTAAATTTCCGGCTGTGTTCTTTAAATCAGCATCAATATTCTGTAATAAACTTCTGATTCCTTTTCCTAAAGCGTCTTTTTTATTTGGCTGAGACATGTTATTAGTTATTTGTTAAAGGTTAAAAGTTGGGTGCGTGTTTTGTCAGAAATCCGATTAACATTTAACACCTAACTGATAACTGTTATTCCATTATTCTGTCTTCTTCCTTTATTTTAGTCATATTGTTTTTCTGCAGAATCTCTTTTGCAAGGTTCAGGTAATTGATTGCACCCTTGCTGTCGGCATCATATAATATTACCGGTTTGCCAAAGCTGGGCGCTTCACTCAAACGGGTATTGCGGTGTATGATGCTGCTGAAAACAATATCTTCGAAATGACGGCGCACCTCACTTACCACCTGGTTACAAAGGCGCAGGCGGCCATCATACATGGTCATCAATATGCCTTCAATCTTTAAATCTGTATTTAACCGGCTTTGTACAATCTTGATGGTGTTTAACAGTTTACCCAAACCTTCCAGTGCAAAAAATTCAGTTTGTACCGGCACCACCACACTGTCGGATGCTGTTAATGCATTAACCGTTATCAATCCCAGGGATGGAGAGCAGTCGATGATAATAAAATCATAATTATCACGGATGGGTTCCAGTATTTTCTTTAAAACGGTTTCCCGGTTGGGATAATTGATCATTTCAATTTCGGCGCCAACCAGGTCTATATGCGATGGTAACACATCCAAAAACGGAATATCAGATTTTAAAATCAGATCCTTTGCCAATGCTTGATTAACCATACAATCGTACAGGCTTTGCGTTATATTGTGTAAGTCAAAACCAGTTCCAGTGGTACTGTTAGCCTGTGGGTCCGCATCTACCAGCAATGTTTTAAACTCAAGCACAGCCAGGCTTGCAGCCAGGTTAATGGCTGTAGTTGTTTTGCCTACACCTCCTTTTTGATTTGCTACTCCAATTATTTTCGCCATAGTGCCGTTAATGGTTAATAGTTAATGGTTAATCGTTACCGGTCTATCCCGATTAACATTTAACTATTAACTGTATTATTTTCCGCCAAAGGTATCGTAATGTAGTTCAATAACCAGTTTAGTTTGAACCGTTTTTGAAACCTTACCTTTTAATTCCTGCTTTAATAAAATATTTTTTCATCCCGACCGTCTTTGACAAAAAGAGCTGATATTTCTTTACAAATTACTGTCAGGATGGCAAATTTAACCATTCGGCATAAAATTGGACAACAAAGAAGCATCTTAATTGTAATATTGGATAATTAAGTTTTAAACAAAGCAGCAATTGTATGATTACCATCATATCCGGAACAAACAGGAAACTCAGCAATACCGGTAAAATAGCCAGGGAATACCAGCTTATTTTGCAGGAAAAGGGCTTCGAAGCCGGTATTTTTTCGTTGGAAGACGTGGGTATTTTAGAATATACCGCAGCATTTAAAAAAATTGAAAATGAAATACTGATACCCACTACTCATTTTATTATCATTTCGCCGGAATACAATGGCAGCTTTCCGGGTGTTTTAAAAATGCTTTTTGATAACAGCCGCTCTCATGAGATATGGTTTCATAAAAAAGCCCTGTTTACAGGCGTTGCCACCGGCAGGGCGGGCAATTTGCGGGGGATGGATCACCTGGCTGATGTATTGAATTATCTTAAAATTACGGTGCATCCCAATAAACTTCCTATTTCGGTTGTAAACAG
The DNA here is from genome assembly GCA_031394065.1 of Chitinophagaceae bacterium. Classification (GTDB taxonomy): domain Bacteria; phylum Bacteroidota; class Bacteroidia; order Chitinophagales; family Chitinophagaceae; genus Ferruginibacter. Next base: position 3,178 of record JANMWP010000116.1, on the reverse strand, counting down.
TGTGGTTGACAGTGAGGGAAAAATTATTGATAAAAACACCCTTAATGCCATCAACCAGCAGTTAGATGAATTTATTCATTGGAGTGCATTAACTCCCTCGCAGGGCCCTGTGGGCAAACCCCAAACTCAAAACCCATAACCCCAAACCGTTTCATGCGTAAACCATTAGCTACATTGCTTTTTATTGCTTTTGCCATTTTAATGGATACCTATATTTTTCAGGCTATAAAGGTGGTAAGCCAGTCGGCATCGCCAAAAACAAAGACAATCATTTATGCTGTTTACTGGGCAATATCTGCATTAACCATCATCAGCTTTTTAATATTCTTTTTTACAGATCATAGTTTTTTAGGTAAAAAATTCCGTACTTATTTATTTGCAACCGCCATTGGATTGTTTTTATCAAAATTGATTGTGATTGTTTTTCTTTTTGTTGATGATTTAAGAAGAGGTATACAATGGATTGCCGGAAAATTATTTTTTAATAATACCGATGTAGATACCATGAGTGGTGATGGTATCAGCCGCTCTGTTTTCTTAAGCTGGCTGGGCCTTGCAGCCGGTGGTACCTTGTTTGGAGGCCTGCTGTACGGTTATACCAATAAATATAATTACAATCTTAAGCGCATACAACTGAGTTACGATAATTTACCTGCTGCATTTAAAGGTTTAAAAATTGTACACATCAGCGATATACACAGCGGCAGTTTTACCGATAAAAAAGCGGTACTGCATGGGGTTGAAAAAATACTGAATGAAAAAGCAGATATTATTTTATTTACCGGAGACCTGGTTAATGACCGTACCAGTGAAATGGAAGAATACATGGAGGTGTTTAATAAACTGAAAGCTCCGATGGGTGTTTACAGCACCTTGGGTAACCATGATTATGGCGATTATGTAAGCTGGCCTTATAAAGGTTTAAGTAAGGAACAAAATCTGGAGAACCTTAAAAAAGTACATGCCGGCCTGGGCTGGAAATTACTAATGAATGAACATGTGATATTGGAAAGAGGTGGAGCAGAGATTGCTTTACTGGGGATAGAAAACTGGAGCAACAAAGCCCGTTTTCCCAAGCATGGCCGCATGGACCTGGCGCATCCCGGCACCGAAAAATATCCTTTTAAAATACTGATGAGCCACGATCCCAGCCATTGGGATGCACAGGTAAAACCACAATATCCTGATGTGGACCTTACCCTCAGCGGCCATACACACGGTATGCAGTTTGGTATTGAGATACCTGGTTTTAAATGGAGCCCCGTGCAATACATGTACAAGCAATGGCATGGTTTGTATGAAGATGGTAAACAAAAACTATATGTAAACCCCGGCTATGGTTTTCTGGGTTATCCCGGCAGGGTGGGGGTATTGGCAGAGATAACGGTGATTGAGTTGGTTTAATTAAAAGCCTGCTGAAGCAGCGCAGCACTGTTTGTGTAAAAAACACAGCAATGCTGAAGCAGCATGGCACTGTTTGTGGTAAAAACATAGTGATGCTGAACCAGCATGGCATTATTTGTGGAAAAATACATCAATGCTGAACCAGCGGAGCATTGTTTTTGTGAAAACATATCAATGCTGAAGCAGCGCAGCAATGGTTTTGTAAAAAATATAGAATACACCGTCATCGGGCCAAATCAAAATCCTAAATAAAAATAGCCGGAAAGACGTCTTGAAAATTAAATTCCGTCTTACCGCCTTCCCGGCAAAAATATCAAACAATATATTTGACCTTAAAGCCCGGTTCTTTGATTAAAGCGTCAAATTCTTTGTCTCCGGTAATTAATACAGCTTTTTTTTCTATGGTTAAAATGGCGGCAAAAGCATCTGCATAAGAAAGAGAATGCTTTGCTTTAATTTCTGCAGCCTGCATGCACATATGAAGGCTGGCATCTACAATATGTATGGGAAGTTGTTTTATGGTATGCATTGCAGCTTCTGCAGTTTTTGCATTTGCTTTTCTGCAAAGCATATAATATAATTCGCCAAGATTTATGGCCGATATGTAACTTTCAATTTCATCCCTTGCTATCTTAACTAAAAGATCTTTCACAAAAGTATAACCCGGTTCCTTTCTGAAAAAATTGATAAGTGCATAGCTGTCTAAAACGATTTTTTTCATTTACTTTTTTTTGCTTTGCCAAATATCAGGTTCATCTTCCTTTCTTCTAACTCCTTCTCTTCCTGTTTCATTTTCATATATTCATTTGTAGATGGTAATGAGCTTTTTAAAATGCCAGCCAGACTCTCAAAATAATGCTCATCCATCGGCTTTATTACAAGGCCATCTTTAGTTTCTTCAAAAATAACTTTCACCCCGCTTTTAATGCCATACTTGGTTCTCAGGCGTTTGGGTATCAGTAATTGCCCTTTAGTTGTTAATACAGAAGTTTCCATACTTTTTTAATTTAGTTGTACAAATATACTAAAGTAACACTAAATAATAAAGTGGTACTTTATTTATTTCGCACACATTTTTTGGCAGGTAAAAAAATTCCCCCCGAAACATCGGAGGGAATTAAAGCATATTCACTTGTTCAGATACTCTTATTTAAAACTCCTTCTTTCTTTCGGAGCATAAATTCTTTTCCTTCCTTCAGTAGCCCTGTCGCTTCTGCCACCTTCATCATTTGGTCTTTTAAAACCACCATCAGCTTCATTCATACGAACGGTGCGGTTGTTATAGCGCTTGCCGTCAATGGCCTTTATCATGGTGCTTGCAACATCCTGGTCAATCTCAATCCAGCTGTTCATATCACGCATGTCAATCTTGCCAAGCACTTCTTTTTTCAAATCACTTTCATCTAAAATAAACTGTAAAAAACTGGCTTTGTAAAAACCATCTTTGGTACCCAGGTTAATAAACAAACGGGTGTAACCACTGTTGCGGCTGTTAAAGCTGGTGCGTTCTTTACGGCTGCCACTCATATCAGTTCCGGCTCTTTCAACGGGCCTTCTGTCGCCACGAATATCGCTCTTGTTTAAATCGTCGGCATGTTCGTAATACTTTAAAAAATGACTGAACTCCAATGCAGCAACTCTTTGTAAAACTTCTTCTTTGCTAACATCAGCAAATTTTTCCATCAGGTCGGGCATATAAGTTTCGTAATCGCCATGGCTAACATCGGCCTGCATTAATTTATCCATAAAATGAAAAAACTGTTTGCGGCAAACA
>JANMWP010000113.1:0-3634 GCA_031394065.1 Chitinophagaceae bacterium | reverse complement strand
ACCAAAGGCACGAATCATACCAACCACAGTTCCCAACAGTCCAATCAATGTTGCCAAAGAAGCAATTGTTGAAAGAAATACAAGATTTTTTTCCAACATCGGAAGTTCCAGAGAAGTAGCTTCTTCCACTTCTTTTTGAATGGCCATAACTTTTTGATCTGTACTTAATTCAGAATTTGAGATCATTTCTTTGTAACGGTGTAAACCGGCTTTCATTACATTTCCAACTGATCCTTTTTGCTTATCGCATTCAGCCAAAGCAGCATCTACATTTTTATTAGCTAACTGATATTGAACTTTACGGATAAAGTCGGCATTGTTACCGGTACCGTTTGCTTTTGCAATCGTCATAAATCTTTCAATAACAAAAGTAAGCATGGTTAAAAATGTACCGATCAGGATAGGTACTATAATACCCCCAAGATACATTTTGCTTATTGGAGAAAGTGGTCCTTCACGATCAGGCCAAAACCAGCCGCCGCCAGCTACTTTAAAATTAGAAGGGTTACCCAATCCCCATCTCCAGATAGCATAGCCCGCAAGTAAACATAATACCGGAGCCAGTAATGAAATGATGTTGCTTGATTTTTTTGCCTGAACTGAAGTTGTTGGTTTTACAGTTGCTGTAGTCTCTGCCATAAATTTCTGGTTTTTAGTTTTGTAAAAAGTTTAGTTTATGTTTAATGATGAGTAAGGCTTTATTTCATTTAATTTTTAGCTTAAACAACGTTAATACACTTTGCATGAATAGAAACAAGATGCACAAGTTAAATAATTAATTGAAAGTACCAACTTACGAAATTTTTATTTTAAAATTATCTTTTTACGATGCTAAAATGTATTATTTACACAAAAATTTTCCGCAAACCTTTGAAATTTCAGAAAAAACTCAAAATAAATCTGCTAAATGGGGGGAAGACAAATGCTACTCATACCTTAAAGCCACAATAGGATCCAGCTTTGAGGCCTTATAAGCTGGATATAACCCTGCAGCCAGGCCCACAAATGAACAAACAAAAATACCGGCTATTACCCATGCCCAGGGTACAACAAAGCCGGTTTTAAGCAGGAGTGCTACTACATTGCCGAGTAATACACCAGATACTATTCCGGCAACAGCACCCAGTAAACTGATTAAAACAGACTCGTATAAAAACTGGGCTCTGATATCTTTTTTAGTTCCTCCCAAAGCTTTTATCAATCCAATTTCCTTAGTACGCTCATTTACAGCCACCAACATAATATTCATTAATCCAATGGCTGCACCAATCAGCGTTATAAATGCAATACCGATTGTACCTTTTTCCAGAAAACCAAGATTGGTTAATAACGATTGGGCAATACTGTCACTTTTATCTACATAAAAATTTACTTCATCTTTTACATCCAATCTCCTGATTGGCCTGAAAGTTCCTTTGGCTTCGCCAATGGCAGCATCCATCATTTTTAAATCTGACACCATTACCCCAACATTAAAAGAAGAGTTTTGAGATGCATACAACCGCCTGATATTATTATACGATGTAACTACAATTTTACTGGTATTAAAAAATGCACTCGAGCTTTTGTCGTCCAGCACAGCTATTACCCGATACGGCGTATGATCTACACTTACCACTTTATCAATTGCTTTTTCCGGATTATCGGGATATAATTTTTTGGCTACGCCGCTTCCCAACATACAAATGCTTCTGCCCGATTCAACTTCAGTTTCGGTAAAATTGCGGCCGGCGGCAATGGTATAACCGTTCAGTTCCAGGTAATTTTCATCGCCTCCCAAAACCGTTACATCGGGATTTGTTTTTTTTCGATCGTTATTGCAAACTATATTTCTTGGCCCCATCAATGCAAGTCCAACTTTTGCAGGAAAATTATATCTTTCTTTAAATGCCCTGGCTTCATCATAGGTAATTATTTTACCCATATTGCTCTTTTTTTCACGCAAAGCCGATTTACTGGTTTTGGTACTTTCTCTTTGTCGGCCTCCTCCAATACGAATATTTCTTTCTTTAAAACGCAGGCTGAACGAATTGGCGCCCATGGTTGAAAAACTGGTGGTAAGACTATTACTGGCTGCCTTTATAGAAGTGATGATAAGAATTAATGCAAAGATACCCAGTGCAATAATAGCCACTGTTATGGACGTTCGTAATTTATTGCCCGCAATATTTCGCCAGGATAGTGCAAGTGTATCTTTAAAAGTCATGTATTGGTTTTATACATCCTAAAGTTAACAACTGAACAGGTTAGGCCAGCAAACTTTTTATAAACGGTATTTACATTAAAAATACAACCAGTCGGTAAGGAAGCTGGGGAACAGCCCTAAAACAATAATGAGGATTGCAGTTATAACAAGCAGTATTTTAAATGCCGGAGTAATATCATCAGTCAATACCACATCACCGGTGTTTTCTTTAAAAAACATTGCCTGAATAATTCTGAAATAGTAATACGCACTGATGGCTGCACAGAGCACTGCAAAAATTACCAGCCAGGTATGTTGGCCGGTTTGAACCGCAGCCATCAGCATATAAAATTTTGCCTGGAAACCCGCGGTTAAAGGAATACCCGTTAATGACAAAAGAAACACAGTTGCAGTGATAGCCAGCAGTGGCTGTTGTTTACCAAGTCCGTTAAAACCATCAATGGTGTAATCTTTCATTTTTATTAAGATGGCAAATATGCCGATGCTTGCCAGGCTATATGCTGCTGCATAAAGTACCAACCCTTCTTTAGCTATATTATTTAATGCAAATAAAGAAAACAGCATAAACCCTGCCTGTGCAATGCTTGAATAAGCCAGCATACGCTTTACGCTTTGTTGAAAAACGGCTGTAAGGTTTCCTATTAATAAAGTAGCGGCTGTAAGAATGACAATTAATGTTTGCCATTGCTGATGCATACTGCCAAAAGCGTTTTCAAATAAACGCACAAAAGCAAAAAATGCAGCAGCTTTTACAATGGTTGCCATAAAAGAAGTAAACACGGTTGGTGCACCATCATACACATCGGGGGTCCAGAAATGAAAAGGCGCAGCCGATACTTTAAAAGACATGGACACCAATAAGAGTACCAATCCTGCTGCAATCATAGCTGGCATTGGAGCATTGCCCGAAATAATATTATTGATGTAGAAAGAACCGGTTTGGCTGCCGCCATACAAAAAAGCAATACCCAACAACATAATGCCTGTTGAAAAAGCGCCCATCAAAAAATATTTTAAAGCGGCTTCATTGCTTTTTAAATTTCTTTTATCACTGCCGGTTAATATGTATAAAGGAATTGACACAATCTCGATACCGATAAACAACATCAGCAACGAATTGAATGTTGCTATTATGGCAACACCACACAACACAAAAAATATCAACGCAAAATATTCCGAAACATTTTCGCCCACTTTTTCAATATCTCTGCCATTTAATAAAAAATAAAGCAGGGTACAGCCAAAAGCAATATTGATAAAGGTTAAATTAAAACTGTTGAAATGCAGCATCTCCTTTACATCAACTGCAAAAAATGACATGCCCGAATTCATTTGCATGCAATTGGCAACAAGTATTACCGCCAACCCAAAAATGGCAAGGTATTTAGGCTTGGCTTTACTTTTAATAAAAGCGCCGCCCAACATCAT
>JANMWP010000079.1:0-2838 GCA_031394065.1 Chitinophagaceae bacterium | reverse complement strand
GAGAGACCGATATTCAATGCACTTTTGGTAGCCCGTTTTGGATCGGGTTTATCCAAACCCAATTCATACTTCATCATAAATTCAACCCAGCGGTCTTTGTCCTGTGCAATTTCTGCTGTTGCCTGTTCCTGCAAAGCCGGGCTTAAACCAATATTTGCAAAAAATTCTTTGGTCTCTTCAATCTCTTTGTGGCGCAGGTTTTCCACTTCATTATATTCTCTTTTTACTTCGCTGCTGTAATGATCCTGTTCTGTTTTTCCGGCAAGATAACCACCCAGGCCCATGGCAATACTGCCTGCAGCAATTTCGGCAATGCCTGCAATAACAATGATGCTGCTTTGATCAACAGCACCACTTAAACCGGCTGCCAATGCAAAAGGAACAGTAAGTCCGTCACTCATGCCAATAACCACGTCTCTTAATAAGTCGCTGCTTTTTAAATGCGATTCTACGTGGTCATGATGAAGATGTGTATCCATAAAATATTTTGAAAAACTAAGTTACAGTTTTGCAAATTAAGAAGCTGCTGAAAATAATTTCAGCGGCTGATGTTAATCATGTTTTAAACAAGCTCTTTTAAACTTTTATCAATAATCCCAACACATTCCATTACCTGTTCTTTTGTAATAACAAGGGGAGGAGCAAAACGTATCTTATCGCCATGTGTTGGTTTTGCCAGCAATCCGTTTTCTTTTAACAGCAAACATAATTCCCAGGCTGCATCAGGATTTGTATGTTTAATAACTATCGCATTTAATAAACCCATCCCTCTTACTATTGAAATAAAAGGAGAGTTTAATTTTTCTAATTCACTTCTCAATAAATTGCCCATTGCTTCTGCATTTGCAGCCATGTCCTCATCTTTTAAAACCTGCAGGGCAGTCATGGCTACTGCACATGCCAATGGATTACCGCCATAAGTACTGCCATGCTCACCGGGTTTAATGGTCATCATAATTTCATCATCGCACAACACCGCACTAACCGGTAATACGCCGCCGCTTAAGGCTTTGCCGAGGATCAACATATCGGGCCGCACATTTTCATGATCGCATGCCAGCATTTTTCCGGTACGTGCAAGACCGCATTGTATTTCATCGGCGACCATTAAAACATTATACTCGTTGCACAAATTACGAACGCCTTTAAAATAACCAGCATCCGGTACAACTACACCTGCTTCTCCCTGTATGGGTTCAAATAAAAATGCAGCAACATTTTTATCCTGAAAAGCTTTTTCCAGGGCAGATAAATTATTATGTGGTATGGAGTGGTAACCGGCAACAAAAGGCCCGTAATTATTTTTCGCAGTTGGGTCGCTGCTGAAAGAAATTACATTAATTGTTCTTCCATGAAAATTTCCATCGCATACAATAATTTTTGCATTGTCTGCTGAAATCCCTTTTACTTCATAAGCCCATTTGCGGCAAAGTTTAATGGCAGTTTCAACTGCTTCCACGCCTGAGTTCATGGGCAATACTTTATCGTAACCAAAATATTCGGTAATGTACTTTTCATATTCGCCCAGTAAATTGCTGTGAAAGGCACGGGAGGTAAGCGTTAATTTTTGCGCCTGTTCAATTAAAGCTGCAATTATTTTTGGATGGCAATGCCCCTGGTTAACGGCAGAATAGCCGCTTAAAAAATCGTAGTAACGTTTGCCATCAACATCATATAAAAAAACGCCTTCGCCACGGTTTAAAACAACCGGCAGCGGATGATAGTTGTGAGCGCCGTATTTTTCTTCAAGGTCTAAATAATGTTGTGTGTTTGCTGTAATAGCTATGGTTGTATTCATGATCGTAAAATGAAAAATAAAAAAGAGAATTTAAAAAGCTGCAATAGCCTGAACATCCTCCCCATAGGGAGGCACAAAACTTTTATCCTCGATGATTGAGTAAATCGAGATTGCTGTAGAGAAAAGACGATATGTTTAGCAGCGTATTAATGATGATTAATTTTGTGCAAGATATACTAATTTATTATTTTAATAAAATAGTTGCTGCCTTTTAATACCACTGAGCCTGTATTTTGTTCAAAAATTGCAAACACCGTACTGCCGCTTCCACTCATGGCAGCATAGATGGCCCCCTGTTGATACAACGATTCTTTTATTGCTTTAATTTGAGGATGAGCTACAAAAACCGGTGCTTCAAAATCGTTCTCCAATTCATTCTTCCAGGTTTCAACAGGTTGTTGAACAATTTCTTTAACTGATTTTTTGGGTTGGACAGGCCTGATATTTGAAAACGCCCAACCGGTATTTATATGAATGCCCGGATTAATCAATACAATTTTATACACAGACAGATCAACTGCAAGTTCTTCCAATACTTCTCCACGCCCTGTTGCAAGGCAGGGTTTGTTGATGATGAAAAATGGACAATCACTGCCAAGTTGCAGGGCGTAGTTTATAAGTTGTGTAGTTGACAGGTTTAGCTTAAATTTTTCATTCAATAACTTAAGCATAAAAGCCGCATCAGCAGAACCGCCACCCAGTCCGGCTCCCATGGGTATGGCTTTATGCAAATGTATTTTTATAGCAGGCAGTTGCGGGAAATCTATTTTTAATAAATGATATGCTTTTACACAAAGATTATCTACCGCATTACCATCAACAGTCAAACCTGTTCCGGTAAATTCAATTTCAGTATCGTTATTTGTATTGGGAATTAATTCAAGCGCATCTTTAAATGCTACCGGATAAAATACAGTTTCCAGGTTATGAAAACCATCTTCTCTTTTATTGAGAATATGTAAGCCGAGATTTATTTTACAATTTGGAAACCTGAGCATAATGGATAATGGGATAATTTATAATGGATAATGTTTTAGAAA
>JANMWP010000008.1:0-8082 GCA_031394065.1 Chitinophagaceae bacterium | reverse complement strand
AGGAACCAGTGCCGATAAGGAAAAACAAGCCCGTATTACGAATGGCAAACCCGGAAGCCCATGTACAGAAAAGCATCTTGCTTTTAACACAGAGTTTACCAAAGCGCCTATTTGTACGGCATCCCGCCAGTATCAAAAATTAAAAATCGCACAATTGCAATCACTTGATCTGTCTGAATCTGAATACAGCAGGCAATTAAATGAAGTATTGGATAAAGAATGTTTATGTATCGGACTGAGTAATGCTGCTGCTATAAATCATTCTGAGACCTTAATAAAAAACCTGAATGCAGTAAACATTTGTCCCGGGCCAAATATTGTAAATTTTTCAGAAGTTGTATCCTTACAAACAATGACCGATCATATTTATGGAAGAAAAAATATTCTTGCCAATGCTTACAGGCCTCATATGTTTATTACAGAGTTGAACTTATATATCAGCTATCTGAAAGAACAGTTGGAAAATGATTTTAGAATTGATCAATTGACCGAAAGGAAAAAATATTATGCTTCTTTTTTTAAAAATCTGAAAGAAGGTATTACATACTATCACCAGTTGCCGGGTATAACTCAAACAATCCGAAAACTTTTTATAAACCAGCTAAACCATGCAAGTTTTGAACTGGAATCACTGCATTTCCAATATCCCTTCATTAATCAATAAAATAAAAGCTGACTCTTCGATAGGGGAGTCAGCTTTTTTAATTAGTTATGATTTAAATTAATTACTGCAGTTTCACTAAAAGCAGAAGCTACTTTAACTCATATACTATTTTTGTTTTGTAGGATTTACTCAACTTCTTTTTAAATTTTTCATGTTTAATATTTTAGTTAACGGGTTTTAGTTTGGCTGTAAAATGCCTTAGTGTTGGCGCTTCTTCAACAATGGTTAACCCTTTTATTTTATTCCTGTTATTGAATACTTCAATTATCACTTCGGCTACATAATCAATATGGCTTTGTGTGTACACTCTTCTTGGAATTGCCAAACGAACCAGCTCCAGTGCAGCAGGAATAAGTTTTCCGGCATCATCATATTTTCCAAACATAAGTGAACCAATTTCCACACTGCGTATGCCTCCATGCACATACAATGCACCCACCAGTGCCTGGCCGGGATATTGTTCAACCGGTATGTGCGATAGAAATTCATTGGCAACAAGATACACCGCATGGCCGCCTGCAGGCTGCATTACAGGCACACCGGCTGCAATTAATTTATTGGTGAGGTATTCGATACTGCGGATGCGGTAATGCAGGTAGTGTTCGTCCATCACTTCATTTAAACCGATAGCAATGGCTTCAAGGTCTCTGCCGGCAAGGCCGCCATAGGTTGGGAAACCTTCAGTCATGATCAAAAGATTGCGGCATTGCTGTGCAAGTTCTTCATTATGCATAGCAAGGAACCCACCAATATTTGCAAATGCATCTTTTTTTGCACTCATGGTGCAGCCGTCTGCATAAGAAAAAAGTTCATGTACAATTTCGGGTACCGTTTTATCTGTATATTCCTTTTCACGCAGTTTAATAAAGTATGCATTCTCCGCAAAACGACATGCATCAATAAACAGGAGAATATTATTTTCTGTACAAACTTTTTTAACATCTTTTATGTTCTGCATACTTACCGGCTGTCCTCCGCCGGAATTATTTGTAACCGTAATGATGCAAAGCGGAATATGAGCTGCACCTTTTTGTACAATAAAATATTTTAATGCTTCTACATCCATATTTCCTTTAAAAGGCGCAGCAACCGTTGGATGTTTTCCTGCTTCACAAACCAGGTCAATCCCTTCGGCTCCCGAAAATTCAATGTTGGCACGGGTTGTATCAAAAAGGGTATTACTTACAATAGATTTTCCTTTGCCTCCCAGAATACTGAACAGAATCTTTTCTGCAGCTCTTCCCTGGTGAGCCGGAATCACTATCGGCATACCGGTTAAGTCCTGTATTGTTTTTTCAAAACGAAAAAAACTGGGACTGCCTGCATAGGACTCATCGCCCTGCATAATACCTGCCCATTGATTACTACTCATAGCACTGGTGCCACTGTCAGTGAGTAAGTCTATCAATACATCTGTGGAATGAATAAGAAAAGGATTGTAAAATGCTTTTTCTAAAATTACTTTTCTTTCTTCTTTTGTGTTGAAATAAATGGGTTCAACAGACTTAATCCGGAATGGTTCTATAATGGTTTGCATACAATGATATTTGAATAAAGAAATTATAAGATGGCAGAATTACCCAAACAGGGGTGGAGCTGGTTAAGAAGGCCGGCTGATTATATTTTTCCAGAGTTGCATGATGCAAATTTAGATTTGATGCAGGGAAATTTGTATGATATTGGTCATGTTGTAAAATGATAGTGCCTCAATCAATTGTAAATAAAAATCCGGAAAATTAACTCCCCGGATCTAAAACAGAAATCAGTTTTTTTAAAATCAATTCAGCTGCATTTGTTTATTCAGCATTTTCTCAGCCAATGGAAAAAGTATATTATTTTCCAGGTGCACATGCCGGTGCAGATCTTCTTCAAATTCTTTTAGTTCAGCAAGACTTACCTGAAAGGTGGTACAGGCCTCTGCAGGCGGAGTATAATTATTTGTAAGTTTACGGATCTTATACAAAATTTCACCTGCCTGGTCATGTTCATGCTCCATCACTTCTATCGGAGCCGTAAGGTATCCTTCTGATAAAGTTGAATGCTGATGTGCATCCTGCATTGCTGCCACTTCTTTTATCCTGGGAAACAAAATCATTTCTTCTTTATGCATATGTGCAGTCATCTCTTCGTAAATTTCTTTAAACAGCACAAACACTTCAACCATGTAAGGAAAACGGTCGCCATGCTTGGTTGCCACTTTCTCTAAATGCCCGAGTATGGTTGGCATGAATTGTTTTACATAAAAGTGATGATGAATGAGGATATAACTGATCAGCTGTTCAGCAGTCATTTCCATAAAAGGCATTTTGTTGGATTGTAATGCTGATGAAGATTTTTCCAGTTCTTCGGTAATCGTTTCAAGTGGCAATCCTTTCTCAATACAGGCATCTGCCAGTGTTCTTTTGCCTTTGCAACAAAAGTCAAGATGATATTTTTCCAGTACAGGAACTGTAAAATGATTGTTAGTTACAATGGTTGCGAGGGTTTGCTCTTTTATATTTATCATGTTTATATTTTTTACAAAGTTGCCCCGGTAAAAAACAGTAAACTGTGATTGAAATCACTTTTTAAAAATATTTTTTTTTGTGAATGCCATTAACAGGGCTCCGGTAAATAACAGTAAGGCAGTGCCAAGCAGCATTTCATTAATAAAAGGTATTGATGTGTAGGTTATGGCGGCAACACCCTGTACCATCAGTAAAACTTCATTCAGTATAACTGCACCGGCAAAAACAAATACGCCGGTTACCGATTTTTTATTTGTAAAAAAATAATCTTCAGAAAACATGCTGCCCAAAAGAAACAAACTAATAACACCCAGTAAAACTAGGTGCAGGTAGCCAATCACAATTGGCCTGAAACCAAAGGCCAGGTCGCTTAAAGAGGGTATAGTAGAGCCCAGTTGTAAAAATAATTTAGCTGTAAGCGCAACAGCCGAACATGCCAATATGTATTTTGATGTTGTTGAAAATTTTGGTTCCAGCAGGCTCCAGTTATTTCTTATCAGTTTCACAAACCATACCCAGCCTGCAACCTGTGCAAGGGCAGATAAAATAACTAAAATATAAACCCAGACAGGAATATCCATCCATAATGCGGATAAAAAATAAGCCGGAATGATGGCAAAAGCAAAAAGCCTGAATATTTTCATCAATACATTTTCTGAAACTGTGTGCCTGCTTATAAATGCCGTAAATAATCCCATGCAGGCAAAAAAGAACCAGCCGTTATATTGAAAATGCAGGTAAAAATATTCTGCAGCCAGGTACCAGTTTTGATGGATGACCTTATTGGCCATCATAATCGTTAATGCAAATGCACCCAAAGAAGAAAACGCATTAAATAATACTGCTGCTTTAAACCAGGAATTTGCGGTGCTTTTGACAGGCAACTTATTCAGATCACGCCAGTAAAAAAACGCAAAAGCATACGAAATAAAAATAGATGCGGTTGAAAAAATGATGGAGAATAACCCGTAGCCTTCAATTGGAAATGCAATCAACATACCATAAGCAGTAATAAGATTGGCATATAAAAGCCATGTATACTTTTTATAATTGCCTTTGCCTTGTTGCTTTACCAAATAAGAAATTAGCAATGCCATAATTGCCTGGGTTATCCATCCTGCAAATGCAAAATGCGAATGACCGTGTAATAAATGTTTTTGATCAACAAAAGGAAGGGAGTACAGGATCTTGTATCTTAAGGTTACACCCAGGCAGGCAACAATCAACAAGTTAATCAATGAAATTTTTAACCAGCGGAACAGCGGAAACACCATAATTACTGTTTAGTGCAAAGAAATCAATCTATGAAGTAAGATAGTATGATTCAAATCATACTGCTCCGCTCATCATCTCATGGTTTTTTTACAGCAGATAATAAAACTGAGCTAAGCAGCACAACGCATTCAGCAATAAACCTTGCCTTTTGTGATCTGCAAATCTCCTTTCGATTGCATAAACTTCATGGTGCGTATTACAGTTTCAACCCGCAACCCGGTCATATCGGCTATTTGCTGGCGTGTAAGTTTTAACCTGTTACATTTGGTACAGATGTTTTTTTGTGTTTGCTTAAAATAATTAAGTAAGGTAGAAATACTACCCTCCGGATTGTGATTGGCCAGCTCTTTTAAAATTAAAAATTTAAAGCGCAGCCTTTGCGTAAGTAAACGGGTAAACTCAAAATGTAAATCAGGATTTTCTTTTAATACTTGCTGAAAGGTAGACCGGTGCAGCCTTATAATTACCGAGTCTTCATCAGCGATGGCACTTGCCGCAAACGGTTCACCATCAAATAAAGGTAATTCGCCAAAACATTCATCAGGTTCAATAATAGTTTGTATAAATTCCTTGCCTTCGTCATTTATATTCACCCATCTTACTTTACCCGAAACCAATTGATAGTAAAAAGAAGATTCCATGCCTTCCTGAAAAATAATTTCCTCTGATGCCACTTTTTTATAGGCTGCGCCCCAGGCAAGTAGCGTGTCGATGTCTATTTTCATATAATTATAATTTCTGCTTATTTCAAAAGTAGGCAGCATACAGAGCACAGATTGTGAGGTTAAACAGGCAGCGGTATGATTCAAATCATGTTTCTTTTATCTCATAGGCCGATTCCGCTTAAAACTGTTGTTGGCATTAAGGTTTCTTGAAGTCTGTAATTAAAATCTGGAGTTACTGATAGAAGATATGACTCAACGCATAAAATACTAACGCACATGCTGGTAATCTTGTGTAATCAAATTTTAAATCAAAAAATAAACAACATGAAAAAATTGGCAATCATTCTTTTTATGAGCGCATTTATAGCAGCCTGCGGTGGCAGTTCTGATAAAAGTGCCGCTCCGGCAGAAACTACATCAACTGAACCTGCAAAAGCTGAAAATGGTAATCCATCTTACGATCCTCAAAGAGGCGAAGGAAAATTTACCGAAGTAACGGTTGGTGCAACAGTAGACCAAACAATGGCGGCCGCAGGTGAAAAAATATATGGTGTTAAATGCAGCAGTTGTCATAAACTAACCAGCGAAAAACTGGTAGGTCCGGGTTGGCTGGGTGTTACTGACCGTCATGCAGCGCCATGGATCATGAATTTTGTAACCAATACAGATGTTATGCTGAATAAGGATCCTAAGGCACAGGCACAGCTTGAAATTTGCCTGGTGCGTATGCCCAATCAAAACATTGCAGATGCTGATGCAAGGAATTTGTATGAGTTTATGCGGAGAAATGATGGTGTAAAATGATAACTAACTTTCAATATATAAAATCAACCAAAATGAAAAATTATAAACTGATAACAGCAGCTGTTTTTGCATGCAGTTTGCTGTTGGGCTTTAGTGCCTGTAAACCAAAAAATGCCGGCTCGGCAGTAAGTTCCGATGCTGCCGCCAAAGTATATGTTGCCCCCGGAAAATACGACGGGTTTTACAATTTTGTTTCCGGAGGCTTTAGCGGACAAATGAGTGTGTATGGATTGCCCTCAGGTCGTTTGCTTCGTGTGATACCAGTTTTTTCTGTTGATCCTGAAAAAGGATACGGTTACAGCGAAGAAACAAAACCGATGTTGAACACATCACATGGTTTTGTTCCCTGGGATGATCTGCACCACGTGCAAATGTCGAAAACCAATGGTGAATATGATGGGCGCTGGGTTTTTGGCAACGCCAATAATACACCCAGGGTTGCCAGGATAGATCTTAAAACTTTTCGCACTGCCGAAATTATTGAATTGCCAAACAGCGGCGGAAATCACTCTTCACCTTTTATTACCGAGAATACAGAATATGTTGTTGCCGGTACCCGTTTCAGCGTTCCGCCCGATGATAAAAACGGTGATGTGCCCATCAATACCTACAAACAAAATTTTAAAGGCACTTTAAGTTTTATCAGTGTTGCAAAAGCAGATGGTAAAATGGATATTGCATTTCAGATACAATGCCCCGGCGTTAATTTCGATTTAAGCCGTGCCGGTAAAGGCGTTTCGCATGGCTGGTTCTTCTTCTCCTGCTATAATACAGAGCAGGCCAATACTTTACTGGAAGTGAATGCTTCGCAGAAAGATAAAGATTTCATCATGGCAGTAAACTGGAAAAAAGCAGAAGAATATTTAAAAGCCGGTAAGGGCAGAAAGCAAGCTGTAAAATATGCACACAATACTTACAGCGATGCAACACATTCTGCAACATCTGAAATAAGAACAGAAGTTACTGTGCTTGATGCAAAAGATTTGAAAGATATCTGTTATTTTTTCCCTTGCCCTAAATCACCGCATGGCTGCGATGTAAGCCCTACAGGCGAATACATTGTGGGCAGTGGTAAACTGGCTGCATTAATTCCGGTATTCAGTTTTGATAAATTGATAAAAGCAATTGCTGCCAAAGATTTTATTGGTGATTTTGATGGCGTACCCATTTTAAAATACGAATCTGTTTTATATGGCGAAGTAAAGAAACCGGGCCTTGGCCCTTTACATACCGAGTTTGATAATAAAGGCAATGCTTACACATCTATGTTTGTTTCTTCGGAAGTGGTAAAATGGAATATAAAAGATTTGAAAGTCGTTGACAGGGTTCCAACTTATTACTCTGTTGGCCACTTGTGTGTTGCTGGCGGTGATACAAAAAATCCAACCGGTAAATACATGGTTGCGTATAATAAAATTACCAAGGACCGGTTTTTACCAACCGGACCGGAACTATCACAAAGTGCACAGCTATATGATATAAGCGGAGACAAGATGCAGTTGATTCTTGATTTTCCGACAATTGGCGAACCGCACTATGCACAAATAATTGCTGCAGACCTGGTTAAAAATAATTCGCTGAAGTTTTTTAAAATGGAAGAAAATAAAAATCCTTATTTCTCCAATGGCGAAGCAACAACAAAAGTAGTGCGTACAGGAAGCAGGATAGATGTGTATATGACAGCGATCCGCTCTCACTTAACACCTGATAACATTGAAGGAATTAAAATGGGCGATGAAGTTTATTTTCATGTTACCAATCTGGAGCAGGATTGGGATGTGCCGCATGGCTTTGCTGTAAAAGGCGCAGCCAATGCCGAGTTATTGATAATGCCCGGCGAAACACAAACTTTAAAATGGACTCCGGATAAAGTGGGCATATTCCCGATGTATTGCACCGATTTCTGCAGTGCATTGCACCAGGAAATGACAGGCTACATCAGGGTTTCACCTGCAGGCAGCAGTGTGCCATTGTTATTCAGTACGGGTAAAAATTACCCTATTTCTGATACTGTTAAAAAGAAATAATTTTTTGTAAATGGAACAGGCTGATAAAAAAGCCTGTTCTTTTTATTTTACTCAATAAGATAAATGTTTTAATAATTATACTGTCAGCCTGAGCTTGTCGAAGGCGGGTTGAATTATAATAAATGCTTTCTTTAAAGTTG
>JANMWP010000004.1:0-2178 GCA_031394065.1 Chitinophagaceae bacterium | reverse complement strand
ACAAAAGGCCTATTTTTGTCAGGTGCAAACTCCTCCATTAAAAATAACTTTCCTTGGTACCGGTACCAGCAGCGGTGTGCCTATGATTGGCTGTAATTGCGAAGTATGCTCATCAACCGATAAAAAAGACAATCGCTTACGCTCCAGTATTTTGGTTGAAAGCGAAAATACCACGATTGTTGTTGATACCACACCCGATTTCAGGTACCAGATGCTGAGGGCCGGCGTAAAAAAAATGGATGCCGTTTTATTTACACATCCACACAAAGATCATATTGCCGGGCTTGATGATGTAAGGGCCTTTAATTATTTTCAGCAAAAACCGATGGAACTGTTTGCAAACTCATTAACCGAGGAAGCTATTAAAAGAGAATTTGCCTATGCTTTTTCTGATAAAAAATATCCGGGCATACCCAATCTTAATTTAAATACTATAGATGATAAACCGTTTATGATTGGCGATATACCGGTTATACCTGTTTTGGTTTGGCATTTAAAAATGCCGGTGCTGGGTTTCAGGTTTGGTAAGTTTACCTACATTACCGATGCCAATAAAATAGACACAGCAGAAAAAGAAAAAATAAAAGGAAGTGAGGTATTGGTTTTAAATGCGCTGCGGAATGAAAGCCATATCTCTCATTTTACATTGGATGAAGCCGTTGCTATGGTACAGGAACTGGAAGTGCCTACAGGTTATTTTACGCACATCAGCCACCAGCTGGGCAGGCATAATATAGTTAATGAAACCCTTCCCAAGGGTATAGCCCTGGCATTTGATGGCCAGGAATTTACCATTTAGTATTACCACTTTAGGGTATTGCAAATAAAATGTATATGCAGTACTTTGTAAGCTCTAAACTGCAAAAAAATGCTAAAACGTAGTGTATCAGATTTTTTAAATTTTTCCTTTAAAGAAAGGCTTGGTATTATCAGTATTTTTTTGCTGATTATTTTTTTTCTGTTACTGCCATTTTTCTATCATTACTTTATTGCACGGCCGCAATACGACCACAGCAAGTTTGAAAAGGGAATTGCCACACTCAATATTAAACAACAGGACAGCACCGGTAATTATACAAAACGGGATTTTGATGAAAACAATTATCAGAATTATAATCAGCCATCAGCAAAAAATTATTACAGCAAACAAACAAAGGGTGAATTATTTTATTTTGATCCCAATACTTTATCTGTAGATGACTGGATAAGACTTGGTATTAGAGAGAAAACCGCAAACACCATACACAATTACACAACAAAAGGAGGAAGGTTTTATAAACCTGAAGATATAGCTAAAATATGGGGATTGCATGAAGATGAAGTAAAGAGACTTTTACCATATGTAAGGATAGAAGCAAAGGCTGCAGTAGATTACATTAAATATCCAGATTCAGAAAAGGGTAAAAATTACGAAAAACCAAAGTACACAATTGCCAACGTTGATGTAAACAATGCAGATACCTCGGCCTTTATTGCCTTGCCTGGCATTGGCAGTAAACTGGCAAACCGAATCATAAATTTTAGAGAAAAACTTGGTGGTTTTTATAAAGTGGAACAGGTTGCTGAAACATTTGGTTTACCGGATTCTACTTTTCAAAAAATAAAAGATAAACTCACTATAACCAATGCAGAAGTTAAAAAATTCAATATCAATACAGCCACAATGGATGAATTAAAAGCACATCCTTATTTCCGCTATAATATTGCCAATGCCATAGTTCAATACCGGTTGCAGCATGGCAGTTTTTCAGATGTAAGCGATATAAAAAAAATAATGATGATTACGGATGACATTTATTATAAAGCTGCTCCTTATCTTACAGTTAAATAATATGCTAACATCTGTTAGTATCCAAAATTCTGTAAATTGCAGCCCTAACGATTGCTATTTATGAATTTTAAAACAGCTGAACTGACCGAACAGGTTGCACACACTGCCCGTGAATTTGCATTGCAACACATTAAACCACACCTGATGGAATGGGACGAAAGCCAGGAATTTCCGGTACACATTTTTAAAGAAATGGGTAAACTGGGGTTGATGGGTGTTTTTGTACCAGAAGAATACGGTGGCAGTGGTTTGGGTTATTATGAGTATAATGCCATCATACAGGAAATATCAAAAGTTTGTGGCTCGATAGGTTTATCATTAGCTGCACATAATTCTTTGTGTACCGG
>JANMWP010000225.1:0-1673 GCA_031394065.1 Chitinophagaceae bacterium | reverse complement strand
CCCCGATACTTTTTTAATTGATACCGGCGACATGTTTCAGGGAAGCGAACTGTCTGTAAAAACAACCGGCAAAGCCATGGTGCCCATTTTAAATGCTTTGGGTTATGATCTGTATTTGCCGGGAAACTGGGAAGTGATTTATTACAAAAAAGCCATGCAGACTTTATTGGGTTCATTAAATGCACCAAAGGTTTGTGCCAATATGTATCATGATCTGGGAGATGGGAAAAAAGGAGAACTTATTTTTCCGCCTTATTATATCTGGAATATCAAAGGTGTAAAAATTGGATTTATCGGGTATACCGATCCATTGGTTCCTTTGCGCCAATCGCCTAACTACAGCAAAGGAATTATTTATACAAAGCCCGAAGAAAATCTGGAACATTATGTAGATGTGTTGCGTAACCAGGAGCAATGTGCCTATGTTTTAATTGTTGCCCATTTAGGATTATCGCAGCAAATTTACCTGGCAAACATGGAAGCATGTAAAGGTGTTGATTATATTCTTGGTGGCGATACACATGAAAGAGTGCGCAAGCCCATTCAATGTAAATACAGCAAGGTGGTGGAGCCTGGTGCTTTTGGTTCCTTTGTAGGTAAACTCAATCTTACCATAAAAAATGGCAAAGTAATTAAAGATGATTATGAATTGGTAGAAATAACGGCAAACAAGTTTAAGCCTTCAATTGAAATAGCAGCGCTGATAAAAAACAATGAAAAACCTTTTGCAGCTGAAATGTATAAAGTAGCCGGTTACAGTACCATACCATTATACAGATACTTTGTGGTGGAAAATCCAATTGATACCATGATATTGGATGCATTGAAATGGAAAATGACAGAAGTGGATATTGTTTTATCAAATGGTTTTAGGTTTTGTCCGCCACGCACTACACCCGATCATACCGGCAACATTCCCATTACCGACGGATATATTTACGATATGTTTCCGGTGGACAGTACGGTAAGAACCGGTGCTGTTACCGGTAAGCAGATATGGGATTGGCTTGAAAAAGAATTGCATAATGTTTTTGCCAAAGACGCATCGGAACGTTTTGGTGGCTGGGTAATTAAGTTTAAAGGCATGAAAATAACCTTTAATGCTTTTGCTGAAAAAGGTAAAAGAGTACAGACTGTTGCCATTGGAAATGCACCCATTGATATGGAAAAAACATATAAAATCTGTGCCTGTGAAAGAGACGGCGATCCCGGCGATATGCTATGCCGGATGCGAAATGTAGCTGATGCAAAAAACACCAGCAATACCCTTCACTCTGTAATGAAAGAATATCTTTCAGCCAATTCACCGGTTACACCAACACCGCCTGTAAATGCAGATATACTGGATGCACCGCAAACTTTACTTACACAGGTAACAGGGGTTGATTATGTGTTTCGCTAATTAAGTAAATTACATGATGAATTTAGACAGCCTGACAACTATTTTTGAACCTGCTTTACTGAAAGAAATGCAGCAGTTTGGAATTGTACAGCAGTTTAAAGAAGGAGATCTGATTATGGATTATGGAAAGTATATCCGTATGATGCCGATTATTGTAAAGGGAACGGTAAAAGTTTACAGGCTGGATGATGAGGGCCATGAAATATTATTGTATTACTTATCCAGCAGCGAAAGCTGTTCAATGGCATACAGTTGCTGCATTGAAGCAAAG
>JANMWP010000630.1:0-6630 GCA_031394065.1 Chitinophagaceae bacterium | reverse complement strand
CTTCGACAGGCTCAGGCTGACAGTAAGCGGGTGTAGCATTCCGATACTTTAATCATCTGCACATCAACTTCTACTTGTTTTTATTATTGATCAGCATCCACCTCGCTGTTTCGTAGATAGCAGAAGTAAGTTGCGATAAATGATTTTTTACTGAGTCCTGCTGTTGCTTACTTAAAACCGGCAGGTTATTACGAACCGGTACCAGTTCCTCTTTTTTAAACCGGATATTTTTACGAAAGAAATAATCATCTGATACCACACCAATCCAGCCGGGTGCATGATAAATAATGAATGCTGCATTTTCTTTTTTGTTAGAATCCAGTAAATCACGGCCCAATGTTGTGTTTAAATAAGGTTGCTGCATCATGCCTGCAATGGTTGGTAAAATATCTATCTGAGAAACAACTTCCATTCTTTTTTGAGGAGCCAGTAAAGCAGGAGCATAGAACAATAAAGGCACATGCTCATCAGCCAGGCGTTGTTCTGTCCAGGCCTGCGGATAAATAGCCATGGCATTACCTTCTACACCATGATCACCGGTAAAAATAAAAATGGTATTATTGAAATGAGGAGAATTTTTTGCAGCCTCCATGAATTTTTTAATGCAGTAATCGGTGTATGCAAAAGCATGAAATTCTTTCAGCGACTCAAATCCGTATTTCTGTAAATCTTCATTTGTGATTAAATCACGGGCAAAATCCTTGTCTTCTTCGGGTATATCAAAGGGGCGGTGATTATCGGCAGTTTGAATAATTGCGAAAAAAGGTTTTTGCTGCTTCGCCAGTTCATTATTGGCTTCCAGAAATAAATTTTTATCACTGATACCCCAAACATTCAGTTTTTCAGCTTTATAACTTCCTTCTTCAAAAACATGTACGTTGTTTATATTGGCAACCAATCCTTTAAAATTGTTGAACTGGCTTCTGCCACCGATAAAATAATATTTTTCGTAGCCGTCAAAATCATTGATGATGGTGCGTTGGTTTACAGCCTCTTCGTTTCGGGTACTGAATTTTGAAAGCTGCACATCCGGAATACCGGTGATGGTGGCAAAAACACCACGGGCTGTACCAAAAGTTGGTGTAAAGCAGCGCTCAAAAAAAATGCCTTCGTTACACATCTGGTTAAAGTAAGGTGTACTGTTTAAGGGGTTGCCGCTCATGCTGCTTTTGTACATGCTGAAACTTTCGCAAATAACCAGTACCACATTGGGCTGACTTTCAAAAGCCTTACTGCCGGGGTGTATTAATCTGCTGTATCCTTTTTGTGTACTGTTATTTTTTTCTAATTGCAGAAAAGAACACATGTCATTATAATATTCATTTGCCTTGTTGTTATGATCCGGATTGCGGAAACGAAGGGTGGTAAAAAAATTCTGCAAAGGATTTAATGCAAGGTTACTTTTAAACTCATCATTTAAATTAAAGGCTCTGAAAAAGTCTAAAGGTTTTGCTGTAAAAAAACCATAAACAAACCAGCCCATTAATAGCAAGGCAGCAGCATGCCACCTGCGCCGGTAAGTAAATTTATGAATGTTCAAATTTTTTTCTGTTACATCAACATGCATCCGGCGAAACATCCAGATCATCATCATAACTGCACCTGCCAGCCCAAATAATATCCACACAACCGGATAACTTTGCCAAACCATTTGTAAACTTTCCCGGGGGTCTTCTGCAAAAATCAATGCATCGGCATTCAATCTTGCATTGATGTATGCAAACTGGCCAAAATCGGCACCATAAAAAAACAGAACCAGTAAAGTAATAACACCCAGGTAAGCAGTCCATAATTTTTTGCCACGTTCACTTGTGAATGGCGATAGCCGGGGAAATACAGATAGCACTGCAATGGGCAATAAAATAATAGCAATCCAGCGTAAATCATATTTTAATCCAAGCCAGAAGGAAGAGCCCAGGTCGAGTATGGCAATTGAACCTGGCTTAAAACAAATTACAGTTGCAATGCGGAAGGCTGTGAATATGCACAGGTATATCAGGAATAGTTTTACTATCCATTGTATAGTTTTGGGAACACGCCAACTGATTAGCATAGTTAATTATTTCCTTAGCCAGAACGAAGTATGCGAAAATACAAAAACTGGGGATAGGAACACGGATACTTCGACAAAGCTCAGTACACGGATTTATACTGATTTTCACTGAAATGAAATTATTGCTTCTTTTTATTGTTCAGCAGCAAATACTTGGCTGTTTCGTAATAAGCATCTGTAAGCCGTTGCAGGTAATTTTTTACGCTGTCAGTTGCTGCATTTGCCGGAATTGGTTCATTGTCTTTCATAGAAACAAAATCTACTTTACCGGTCTTTAAGTTTTTAACGTAATAATATTGATTGCTTACCAGGCCAATGGTATGCACATCATGATCAATAACGAATGCAAATTTTTCTGGTTTGAAAACTGATTTGTATTCTGATAACGGCACCAGCGTATCAAATAAATTACGCCCCAATGAATTATTGCTGTAAGAAATTTTTGCCAGCGATGCAATGGTTGGTAAAATATCAACCTGTGAGCAAACATTACTGATTCGTTGTGGCTTTATTAAACCCGGAGCATAAAATAATAAGGGCACATGCTCGCAGGTAAGGCCTTGTTCAGTCCATGCTTTGGGAAAATAATCCAGCGTGCCATTGTACCGGATGCCATGATCGCCCACAAAAACAAAAATGGTGTTTTTAAAGTACGGTTCTTTTTTTGCAGCTTCCATAAATTTTTGGTAACCAAAATCGGTATAACGGAAAGCATTCATCTCTTCATTACTTTCAAAACCAAAACGCTTTAATGAATCGGTTGAAAAAGAAATGGATTTAAATTCATCCCGGTCCTCTGCCGGAATGGTATAAGGCCGGTGATTATCGGCTGTTTGAATAATTGCAAAAAAAGGTTTGGTTTGTTGTTTTAAAATTTTGTTCGATTCTAAAAATAAATTTTTATCACTGATACCCCACACATCAACTTTCTTTGCTGAATAATCATTCTCCTCGTACAGTTTAAGATTTTTAATGTTGTTGGTTAATACGCCACGTATGTTTGCCCAGGTGGCACTTCCTCCCAAAAAATAAAAATTATTGTAACCGGTAAAACTGTTGATGATTGTATTTTGATCAACTGCATTTGGATTACGGCTGGCAGTTTTAGGGCTCTCTACATCAGGTATGCCGGTGATGGTGGCCCATACACCACGGGCTGTACCATAAGCAGGCGTAAAGCAACGGTCAAAGAATACCCCGTTTTTACTTAACTCATTAAAGTATGGTGTTGTATTCAATGGGTTATTGTACATGCTGCTTTTGTAGGCACTGAAACTTTCGCAAATAACCAAAACGATATTTGGAGTATCTTTTATTGGATAATGATTAGTGTAATTTCTTTCATAATTAAGTTGTGCAGAATCGAATGAAGGAATATCCAGGTATTGAGCCATCATTGGATAAGCCGCCTTCACTTTTTTTAAATCATAAGTTGCGTTTCTGAAATTTAAGGTGCTTAAAAAACTCTGAAAAGGATTAAGGGCCAGGTTTGCTTTAAAATCATCACTTAAAGTATAGGCATCGCTCCAGCGAAGCGGATACTGTCCAATTCTTCCAAAAATAAAAACAGCAAAAACAAGGAAAGCAATGATATACTGTAGTGTTCCTTTGCGTTTATAAAAACTATCCTTCTGTTGAAAGCGGGCAAGCAAATAACCAAAACCAAATCTTGCCAAAACCAGCAGTACAATTACTGCAATGCTGATCTTTAGCAGCGGATAAGATTGCCACATCATGCTAAAAGATATGCCGGCATCCTGTAAATAATTTAATACTGTTGCATTCAGCCGCTGGTGCAGGTAATCAAAATGATAATAATCTATCGCCAGCACAAAAACCATGATGATAAAAATCAGTGGTATTATTATATTCCAAATTTTTTTTGCATTAAAATTTTTAAACGGATTTAAAAACGGCAGGACACAAAAAAGCAACATGGCTAATCCGATTATGCAAACTACCCTTGCATCAAACCTGAAGCCCATGATGAAAGCCGAGCCGGAAAAAGCTTTTCCCGGCGGATTGAATTTCCAGAAAATGATAAACCGGGAAACCGTCATCACCAGCAATAAAATAAAAACCACCGAGAATACCCAGCGTAAAAGCTTTGGAATCCGTTGTATAAAAAGCATGAAGAATTATTTAATGACTGAACAAATTTAGATTAATTATTTTTGGCTAACGCTTATTTAACACACACCTTGCATTTAATGGAACAATTGCTCACTTACGATAAACAGCTTTTCAGGGTCATTAATTACCAATGGAGCAATCCGTTTTTCGATTGGTTAATGCCTTGGCTGCGTAATTCTGAAATGTGGTATCCCTTGTATTTATTGCTGGTGTTACTTGTTTTGATTAATTATAAAAAAACCGGCTGGTGGTGGGTTTTATTTGCTGTAAGCACAGTTATTTTAACCGATTTTGTAAGCAGCAATATTATCAAAAACTATATTATCCGGTTGCGGCCCTGCAATGAACCGGCAATTGCTTCCTGGGTACATGTGCTGGTAGGATACAGGCCACAGAGTTCCAGTTTTACTTCGTCGCATGCAACCACTCATTTTGGGATGGCCATGTTTTTTTATTTAACGCTGAAAATACACTTTAATAAATGGCCGGCTTTATTCTTCATCTGGGCATTTGGTATTTCTTTTGCCCAGGTGTATGTGGGGGTACATTACCCGGTTGATATTACCTGTGGGGCACTAATTGGAATACTTATCGGATATTTGTCGGGAAAATCGTTTAACAAAAGATACGGTTTAGTTTAAAGCATATGATTGAAATATTCGTTTTAGGATTATTGATTATTATTAATGGATTGCTTGTGATGAGTGAGATTGCGTTGGTAAGTGCCCGCAAAGCCCGGCTGGAAGCGATGGCCAAGAAAGGAGACCTGAAAGCCAAAACGGCGCTGACCCTGGCCGAAAATCCGGAAAAATTCCTGTCAACTGCACAAATTTTTATTACCCTTATTGCTATTTTAACGGGTGTATACTCCGGCGAAAAATTCGGTCATTACATGCAACCCTATGTTGAACAGGTTGAAATGCTGAAGCCTTATGCTGAAACCATTTCAACAGTAATCATTGTTATTATTGTTACTTTTCTCTCTATCATTTTTGGTGAGCTGGTACCCAAGCGGCTTGGTATGTTACGTGCCGAAAAAATTGCAAGACAAGTTGCTGGCCCAATGAATTATTTATCGGTAGCTACATATCCGATTGTATGGCTGCTATCTAAAATATCGCAGCTGGTTTTTAAAATTTTCAACATAAAAACATCTACCGATAATGCAGTAACCGAAGAAGAAATAAAAGCCATGATCACTGAAGGCAGTGAACATGGTACCATTGAAGAGGAAGAAAAAGAAATTATTGAAAGATTATTTCATCTGGGCGACAGGAATATAACTTCATTGATGACGCACCGGACCGATATTGTTTGGTTTGATGAAAAAGATACGGTACAGAGTTTTAAAGACAGATTTGAGGTACTCACTTATTCAACCTATCCGGTTTGCGATAAGGTAGTGGATGATGTTACCGGGCTAATTTATGTAAAGGATATTTTAAAAGCAACACCACAAACAACACTAAAAGAACTGGCTAAACCAGCCATGTTTGTGCCCGAAAACAATACTGCATATCAATTGCTTGAAAAATTTAAAACTACAAAAATACACAGCTGTTTTATTGTAAATGAATATGGTACGCTGGAAGGTATGATAACCCTGAATGATGTGCTGGAAGCCATCATTGGCGATGTGCCGCAAAGCGGCCAGGAAGAATATGAAATTGTTGAACGCAGTGATGGTTCGTTTTTGGTAGATGCACAAATACCTTTTTACGACTTTTTAAGCCGCTTTGAAAAAACCGAATGGATGAATGAAGGTGAGCATGACTTTGATACCATTGCAGGTTTTGTTTTACATGAGCTGGAGCATATTCCGGTTACCGGAGAGCGGTTTGAATGGAATGGATTTGATATTGAAATTATTGATATGGACGGGCAACGGATTGATAAGTTGCTTGTGAAAATATCTGAAGAGCTTAAAGAGGATATGGAAGATTAATTCAAAAATTAAAAGTCAAAAGTTAAAACTCAAAACTATATTTCTCCTCCGGATTAACCAGCTTGGTACTTTTTTTATTGCCGTTAACATTGGTATGGATAATGCTGATCTGTTCTTTTTTAAATTCAAATAAAATATTGTCGGTGATATCCAGTTTCTTTAATGCCCATTATTATTGAGTGGACTTTTAAAGACGGCTCAAAAGAAGTTGACCGCATTCCGGTAAATGTTTGGCGTAAGAATGAGAATAAAGTGATTAAAACGTTTCTGAAGAATAAAGAAGTGGTTTCAATAAAGCTGGACCCGATGAGGGAAACTGCAGATATTAATACCGATAACAATACCTGGCCTTCTATTGTAACGTCAAGTAAGTTTCAGTTGTTTAAAGGCGGTGGTGGCCGTGGACCAAGAGGTGCCGGCGGCGGAGGAAACCCGATGCAAAAAGAAATTAAATAAAATATTTGCTATGTAAAATTAAAAAAGCTGTCCCGCCCAAAAG
>JANMWP010000624.1:0-8277 GCA_031394065.1 Chitinophagaceae bacterium | reverse complement strand
ATTCCCTTTGCCTGCATATTATCGGTTATGTCCCTTCGCAATGTCATGATATCATTTTCAATGGCATCATTCCATTCGCCCAGTAATTCTAAAATGACAAAGTTTTGTTCATAATCAACAAACAAGATTTTCATGTATAATGTTCGTGAACCAAAATCATCCCATTGCGGATGAATATAATAATTATAAACCGTGTTGGAGAATTCAAATTCGCTGTATTGGCGGCGGTAAAATGGTGAAAGTGGGTCTTCTTCGGCTGCATATAAATGTCGCCAGTTGTAATATGGTTCTATATCCTGCATAAATCGAATCGCTGCTTAAATGATTTTTTTGATTGCGCTGATTGTGCAAATTTAATCGCAGATTAACAAAGATTAAAATTGATTTCGCAGATTGTTCAAATTGTAAAATAGATGATCATTAAAAAACCATTTAACCCGTAAGCTTCATCTGCGAAATCAGAATAATCATATTAATCTGCGGTTAAAAAAAGAGGGTTGCCAAAATTTTGACAACCCCTTGGACTTATTAACCGTAATTTCTTTATTGAACCACTATTCTTTCTGTAAAAATAAATCTGTTATTGGCATCGGTTACTTTAACCATGTACATGCCTTTTGCAAAAGCTCTGTTTAATGATACTGTTTCAATCTGTGTTTTTGAAGTAACAGTAACAATGCTGTTCATAACCGGCTTACCAGACAAATCGGTAATGGCCACATTGTATTTTCCTGCCTGCTGTCCTTCAAAATAAATTTTGAATTCGTTGTTGGTTACCGGGTTAGGGAAAATATGTGCTTCGTTGGTTAATACCGGTACAACGGGTTTAAAATCAGCAAACGTACGTGCAGCATCCACTTCTTTCTGATACAACAGATTACCATTGGCCAGATCAGAAGCATTGTAAACCATATCAGAACCTTCAATAAAAGTTGCCACAAAATCTTTTAAAGAAAACTTATAGTACCCTGCAAATGTATTGGCACTGGCTACAACAACATTACCAGCTGCATCAACAGCAGCACCATTGGTACTGAAAGCGGCAGGCAAGCCGGTAATGTATCCAATTTGCTTTGCAACACGGGTGTCAACATCTAAAACAAATACATAGTGGTTTGCAGAGATGATGTACAATTTATTGTAAGCATCTGCAATCATATCGCCGCCCCAGCTGGTGCACTTATTTTTAACGGAAACCGTTTTGTTCGTTTCATCATCCGTTATAGGTCCCAGATCGGTAATGGTAACTTTTTTACCTGTTGTAAACTTTACCAAACGGCTGCCATCATTGTTTAAAGCATAACCATTGCCATCGGCAGCAATTACCATACGTGAAAATTGATTGGCTTCATCGCTCAGTGCTTCGTTTGTATTTAAAAGAGAAGAGGTAACGGAATAATATTTTTGTGCATCGCCTTTTGCATTTAAATCGAGCCAGCGTAATTCACCAACACGCATGGGCGTAAAAAACAGCTTGTTTTGATTTTTGTCGTAAGCAGCTGCTGCTACCATTGTTTCGGTGGGCCTTCTGTATGCTGCCAGCTGAGTTTTAGAATCAGCATCGTTCAATACAAAAGCAGTTTTGTCTCTTTGATAAATATCCTGAACAATTTTGCCGGAGGATAAATCCACCTGGCGGATGTTCATCCACATAAAATCATGATTACCGTCGCCGGTTATTGCAAAGGTTTTGTTAGCATCCTGAGCCGAAACTGAGAAGCTTGCTGCAATAAAAGTTGTAGAAAGTAAAAGTTTAATGTTCATAAGAGGAGTTTTTTATGGTTTAATAGATACGTAAATTAATCAAATTCCATAAATCAACCAAGGTTTTTTTATGAACGGTGGTTATCTAGCGATTTTTTAACGCTTCCAGATTGCAGCAGTAAGGTTTTTGCCGCTTCGTAATCGTTAGTCTGCATTTTTTCCATCAGCATTTTTACACCCCTGTCAACCAGTTTATCATTGGTTAATTGCATATTCAGCATTTTATTATCTTCTACCCTGCCTAACTGAATCATCACAGAAGTTGAAATCATATTCAGTATCAGTTTTTGGGCAGTTCCGCTTTTCATACGGGTACTGCCGGTAACAAATTCCGGACCTACCACTGCTTCAATCGGGTAGTCTGCAGCTGCACTGATAGGTGCTCCCGGATTACAGGAAATGCTCCCCGTTATAATATGATGTAACCTGCATTTATTAAGTGCTGCTATAACATATGGAGTTGTTCCGCTGGCTGCTATTCCAATTACAACATCCTTTTCATTTACTTCATGTTCCTGTAAATCAAGCCAGCCTTGTTCCAGATCATCCTCTGCAAATTCAACAGCTTCTGTAACAGCTTTAATACCTCCTGCAATAATTCCAATTACCAATCCGTAAGGCACTCCGTAGGTAGGTGGGCACTCACTGGCATCTACAATACCCAAACGCCCGCTTGTACCGGCCCCAATATAAAACAGACGCCCACCTGCCAACATTTTATCTACAATAACATGCACCAATTGCTCAATCTGAGGAATGGCTTTTTCTATTGCATCTGCAACGGTCTTATCTTCCCGGTTTATATTGGTCAATAATTCTTCTACCGACATTTTTTCTAAATGCCTGTAATTTGATTCCGATTCTGTTATACTGTTAAACGACATGGTCTATTTATGAAATTTTACCAATCCGTCCATTGGCTTTTTAATTACTTTACCCAATTGCAGTTCAAATGAATTGCACATTTCTTTTAAAACATCCCTGAAACCAAAAGCAACGCCACCTGTAAAATTGATGGGCATTGTCCAGCTCTCCCGGTATTTATAAACATGATTAAAAAAGAAATCATTAAAACTGTCTTCTATAATATTTTCAACCATATAATGGCCGCGGTTTTCAACCAAAAAATCGGTAAAGGCAGCCAGGTAACGGTTTGGCAAAGGTTTTTTATATACTGCACTCAGTATTTCATCGCTGTTGGTATTATATTTTGCATTAAAACGGTCCATCAGGTCTTCGTCAAAGGTTTTGTATAAAAAATGCTGAATTACTTTTCGGCCCAAATAGGCACCACTCCCCTCATCGCCCAGCACATAACCCAGGCCGGGACTGTTTTTTACTATTTTTTTGCCATTGTAAAAGCAAGAATTAGAGCCGGTACCCAATATGCAGGCAATGCCTTTTTCATGTCCGCAAAGCGCTTTGGCGGCCCCCATCAGGTCATGATCAACAAAAATCTTTGCATCGTTAAACACTTTTTGAATCGCTTTTTTTACCAGCTTTACATTATCAGCATTACTGCAACCGGTACCGTAAAAGTAAATTTCGTCAGGCTCAGTATTTTTAAATTTATACCTCAGCTCTTCGTTGATGATATATTCTATTTGCTCTGCAGAAAGGAAATAAGGACTTAACCCCTGTGTATAAAAGGTTTTAGCAGATTTTCCATTAATTAAACACCACTCAGTTTTTGTAGATCCACTATCTGCTATCAGTTTAATTGCCATTATCTTGTTTTAAAATACGGATTGAAGTTAATTCATTTTGATTATAAAGCTGAATATAAGCCACAAGTTACAAGCCGCAACGGATAAGTAAAATAATAAAAGTTCCTTTTTAAAAACCTGCGGCGGCCTTTCCTATAACCAGGTATGTAGCAGGTTTCTCCCTTGCAGCTGTTTTCCCTTGTTGCTTCTTCCTATCTTCGCAAAATGAATAATAAAAAGATACAGGTTTGGTTGCCTTTGCTGTTTAGTCTCACCATGATCATTGGTATGTTTTTCGGCTATAAAATGCGGGACAATATGCCCGGAAAAAGTTTCTTCTTTGCTGAAAAACGCAGGCCGGTACAGGAAATAATGGACCTGATTAAAAACCGTTATGTAGATGATGTACAAATGGAAAAGCTTGCTGATACTGCCATACAGGCCATGCTGAGTAAATTAGACCCACACTCTGTTTTTATACCTGCCGAAGAATTACAGCAGGTAAATGAAGACCTGGCCGGTAAGTTTTTTGGTATTGGCATAGAGTTTAATATTTTTAACGACACCCTGAATGTAGTAAATGTTTTAAAAGATGGACCCGGCTTTAAAGCCGGTTTACTTACAGGAGATAAATTTCTTACAATTGGTGACAGTATAGTAGCAGGCAAAAAAACCGCTGCGGATGCTTATAGAAAAATGTTGCGTGGCGACAGGGGTACAAAAGTTACCATCACCTATTTACGCAATGCAGATAAAAAACAGGCCACTATTACACGGGATGCCATTCCGCTAAAAAGTGTTGATGCCAGTTATATGATGACCAAAGAAATTGGTTATATCAGGCTTAATAAATTTTCATCAGTTACCTATCGTGAGTTTATGGAATCGCTGGAAGCATTGAAGAAATTGGGTTTACAGAAACTGATACTTGATTTAAGAGGTAATGGCGGCGGTATTCTGGATGAAGCTGTGGAAATAGCTGATGAATTTTTAGATGGCGATAAACTGATTACTTACACCGAAGGAAAACACGTTGATAAAAAAGAATACCGTTGCAGACGTAACGGCATGTTTGAAAAAGGAACGTTGGTAGTTTTGGCCGATGAAGGTACAGCCAGTGCAAGCGAAATTTTAATTGGTGCCCTGCAGGATTGGGACCGGGCAACCATAGTTGGCAGGCGCAGTTTTGGCAAGGGCCTGGTGCAGGAACAATTTGACCTGAGCGATAAAAGTGCTTTACGTTTAACAATTGCCCGTTATTATACACCAATTGGCAGAAGCATACAAAGACCTTACACAAACGGTGAAAAAGCCTATTACGATGAAATCAGCAACCGATACCATGACACTACTACCCTTTTTGCCGATTCGGTAAAAAATAAATCGGGCAAAATATTTAAGACAAAGGGAGGTAAAATCGTGTATGAAAAAGGGGGCATTGCTCCCGATTATTTTATAGCCATAGATACCGCCGGTTATAGTAAAAATTCAGTTGCTATTTACAGTAAGGGCATCATCAGCAGTTTTGCCTATCATTTTAATCTGCAAAATCAGGCTTTATTAAAATCTTTTAAATCGCCCGGTGATTTTATTAAAGGGTTTACTTTAAGCGATGAACAATGGAAACAGTTTATCACTGCTGCTGCAAAAGACTCGGTTAATATCAGCGTGACTTCTGCTAAACTAAGATCTGAACTTACCAGCCAGATCAAAGCTTATATAGCCCGCCAGATTTGGCGTACCGAAGGTTTCTTTGAAGTAATTAACACAAATGATGAAGCCATAAAAAAAGCTTTTGAAATTATTGAAAAGCAATAATACATCAGGTGAACAGGTTAAATTTATCCTTTTTTACAATCTGCAGCAGGGTATTAACTTTTCATAGTAAATAAATTAAAAAATAATTCATCTTAACGGCAAGCTTATTGTAGTATAAAAAAAATTATCTTTAACCAGATTTAACTGAATCAGCCTGGAGTTTAGTTATAGAATACCAAAACTTTTTTTAGTATGAAAATTATAAAATTCTATTTTTTCATAGCAGGATTAACATTCTGCACCATTACCAAGGCTCAACAAACGCCCCCTCCGGGCGTTCCATCTGTAAGTAAAATTGTAAAAAAAGAACAAACTAAAAATAAAAATTCATCAAAACTCAGTATTACAGCAGGTTTGGGGTTAGCAAATTATTTTGGGGATTTGCTGGAGAATAACCGGTATTATTCGCAGGCAGGTGTTGCTTTAAATATAGGTGTATCTTATCCTTTAGGCAGCCAGTTTAGTGCAAATTTTGATGTTGGGATACAAAAATTAAAAGCAGCAGATAGTAAAAATAAGGGTGCTCAGTATACAGCCCGAAACCTGAGTTTTAAATCGAATGTTATTGATTTGAGTTTATCGGTAGATTATTATATTCTGAAAATGAAAAAACATGGCTTTAGTCCATACTTTTCTGCAGGTATCGGGGCTATGTTTTTTAATCCTTATGCCAATGATATTTCGGGTAAAAAACAATATTTGCGAGAATTGGGTACTGAGGGTCAGGGCCTTGCAGGTTATCCGGGTCAGTATGGTAAAACTGCTGTTCAAATTCCTTTAGGGTTTGGCTTGCAAATAGCAGCCGGAAAAAAATTAATGATCAAATTGGATTTTAAATATCATTTTACCGGAACAGATTACCTGGATGATGTGAGTACCAATGGCTATCCGCCTAAAGCATTATTGGATGCCAGAAACCCGGTAACTTCAAAATTTACCTGGCGGGGCAATGAAGTTGGTGGAGAGACTTATCCAAAAAATCTTACCTTGCCACGAGGAAATCCTAAAGACAAGGATGGATATCAATCAACAGTGCTTAAATTCGTATTGAATTTATAACTTTAATAAAAACAATATAAATGAAAACCATTAAAAAAATTTTATTTGTAACAGCCTTTTTAATAGGTATAGTTAATGCCAATGCTCAGGATGCACGCAAAGGTAGAGCTGGTGTAAGAAACCCGGGTGAGGAACGAGAATCAGGTACATTCAGCATTACAGCAGGTGCTGGTATTGCGAATTACTTTGGAGATCTTATGCAGGGGAATAAATATTTTTCACAGCCAAACTACTCTTTTTCTGCCGGGGCAATTTATTCTTTTTCAAGCCATATTAGTGCAAGATTTGATGTCGGTTTTCACAAAGTACAGGCAGCAGACAGTAAAAATAAAGGTGCCCAGTATAAAGCCAGAAACCTGAGTTTTTCATCCAATGTTTTTGATCTTTCATTATCAGCTGAGTATAATATACTGGATAATAACAAATACAGGGTTAGTCCCTATTTAACTGCCGGTGTAGGTATTATGTTTTTTAAGCCTTATGCCAAAGATGTTACCGGCAAAAAACAATCCCTGCGTGAACTGGGTACTGATGGGCAGGGATTAGCTGGTTATCCTGGTATATACAAAAATTCTGCTGTTGAATTTCCTTTAG
This sequence comes from Chitinophagaceae bacterium, assembly GCA_031394065.1. Lineage (GTDB taxonomy): Bacteria > Bacteroidota > Bacteroidia > Chitinophagales > Chitinophagaceae > Ferruginibacter. The sequence continues at coordinate 1,336 of JANMWP010000624.1, read as the reverse complement.
GGTTTGGTGTAAAATACCCGGTTACTGAGCGGATAACACTTGCACTTGAATTTAATTATCGCTTTACCGGAACAGATTACCTGGATGATGTAAGTAAAAATGGATATACTGATAAAGCCTTACTGGATGCAAGAAACCCGTTGACAGCCAAGTTTACCTGGCGTGGTAATGAAGTTGGTGAAGGAGCTTATCCAAAAAATTTAAATCTGGCACGTGGTAATCCAAAACACAAAGATGGTTACTATACCACGCAGATAAAAGTAGCTTTTAAGTTATAAAATTTTATTAATGAATATCATCAAACGGTATTTTATTTTTCTTTTGTTGATGATGGGTCTGAATTCTTTTGCGCAGCAAACTTTACCAGAAGGACAAGCTTCTGTAAGTACTAAAAAGAAAAAGCTGGTTGCAGGCGATGATATTTATTCTAAATTCAGCATTTCAGCCGGCGTAGGTATTGCCAATTATTTTGGAGACCTGATGCAGTACAACAGGTATTTTTCTCAACCTGGTTTTTCCTTTAGTGCCGGGGCATCTTATGCATTCTCAAATAAATTCAGCGCCAGGTTTAATGCAGGCATACAAAAAGTTAAGGCCGCAGACAGTAAAAATAATGGAACGCAATACAAAGAACGAAACCTGAGTTTTTCATCCAATGTTTTTGATTTGTCATTATCATTGGATTATTTTTTACTCAATATGAAAAAACATGGCTTTAGTCCATATTTATCTGCCGGTATCGGCGCTATGTTTTTTAATCCTTACACTAAAGATATTGCCGGTAAAAAACAATACCTGCGTGAGTTGGGAACCGAGGGTCAGGGTCTTTTAGGCTATCCTGGCATGTATAGTAAAACTGCTGTACAGATTCCTTTAGGATTTGGTGTAAAAATTGCGGCTGGTAAAAATACAATGCTGCTTTTCGATTTTAATTATCGCTTTGCCGGCACTGATTACCTGGATGATGTAAGTACCAATGGCTATCCGCCTAAAGCATTACTGGATGCCAGAAACCCTTTAACTTCTAAATTTACCTGGCGTGGAAATGAAGTGGGCGGTGGAGCTTATCCGGCCAATCTAAAGCTTCCAAGGGGCAACCCAAATAATAAAGACGGATATTATACTACACAGTTTAAGGTAGCCTATACATTTAATAAAAAAGCAAGACCAGTTAAGGATGTTGTTACAGTTCCGATGAATAAAATTTCAACTAAAGACAGCGATGGAGATAGTGTAACTGATGCATTTGATAAATGCCCGCTTATTAAAGGAAGTGCAGAAAACAGTGGATGCCCGTTACCTTTTATTGAAGGAGCCGAATTGGTTAATATTTCGG
>JANMWP010000603.1:0-1869 GCA_031394065.1 Chitinophagaceae bacterium | reverse complement strand
CATTCTGTTTTAAAAATAATATTTTATCAGTACAACCAACCATTATTATTTACAGGAGCATCAACCAGCATTACAGGATATGAAAAACTACAACTGATTAAATGGTCGCTGACAGAAGATATGCTTACATTACTGGGCATAAATTCTTTTTTATTATTTATACTGACAATAGCCAGATTTGTAACAGGGAAAATTTCAGCATGGCTTGTTATTCCATTTTTTGCTTTGATAAACAGCTTTGCCCTGATCCTTAACCTGGCCGATATATTTTATTTCCGTTTTCATTTTCAGCGGGCAAATGCAGACCTGCTCTACGTACTTGACCATCCCTGGAACCGGTTGATGCAGCAGCATTTTTTTATCATACTTATTTTTTCCCTGGGCTTTGCAGCGATCATCTACCTGATGTTCCGGATGCATATAAAATTATTCAGGTCTTTTATAAGAGGAAATAATTGCAGGTTGATCACTGCGATCCTGTTTATATGCATGGGATTTTCATTGTTTTTTAAAAATGCCTTTACCAGGTTCCTGGTTCCAACATACCCCATGGTTCAATTACAAAGCAACAAATTACCCTTTGTTCAAAATTCTTTTCATACATTTTTATATTCTTATTTCAGAAAGGGTGAAGCCACCCTGCAGAAAAATTATATGAGCGATGCTGAAGCGGATTCTGTAATGTCCATCAAAAAAAAATTAAGCATTAGTGAAACACAAAGCGGCAAACCAAATATTGTACTTTTTATTATGGAAAGTGTGCCTTACGATTTTTTTGATTCTGCAGGTGCCTATAAAGTAAACATGCCTTTCTTTGATTCGTTGTTACAAAAAAGCACATTCTTCAATAATGCCTTTTGCTATGCACATGAATCCAATAAAGGGATAACAGCCATCCTGGCAGGCATTCCAACGCTTACTGATATGCCGGTTTATCATTCGCCATACATCAATATGCCCATTACACCAATCGGAAAAGCACTAAAAAAACTGAATTACCAATCGCTGTTTTGTATTGGCGACGAGTACGACAATTTTGGATTTGCCAAATGTATGAACTGGTTGGGCATTGATAAATATTACAGCAAAGAAGACATACCGGATTATAAAAATTTACCGGCACACAGCATGGGATTACAGGATGAATTTGTACTTGATTTTTTTCTGCAAAAAATAAATAAACAGCAAAATCCTTTTTTTGCCATTCAATATAATATCTCCACCCATTTCCCGTATAACATACCCGAAAGTTTTGCAAAAAAAACGCCTGCTAATTACAATGCTGCTATGAAAGCAATGCAGTATTATGATTACAGTTTGCAACTTTTTTTTATCCATGCAAAAAATGAACCCTGGTTTGCAAATACAAAATTCATTTTTTGTTCCGATCATTGGTTATTTCCACAAGGCAGGCTGGGGGCTTATACAGCCGTTTCGGCAAACCGGATTCCGATAATCATTTATGATCCATCAGTAAACAAAAAGGAGATCAATAACCGCCTGGCAAGCCAGTTTGATATACCTGGAACCATTTTAGCTGCAGCCGGTTACCGCGACAGCATTATTTCCTATGGCAATAATTTATTTGACAGCAATACAATCAGTGGCTATGTTTTTTCTAAATCGGGCAATACAATCTACCAGGTTACTGACAGCAGCTATATCCTGGGTTTTAATGCTGTTACCAATAAAGCAGAATACCTGTATAATTATAAAAAAGATATTCAGTTAATAAAAAATCTTTTAACCGATAAAACCTCATCATTGATTCTACATAACTTAACTAACCGCATTCAGGCTTTTCTTCAAAAAGCAATCTTACACTATAACGGAAAACTTAAATAAAAAAGGCTCAATAAATGAGCCTTT
>JANMWP010000591.1:0-1525 GCA_031394065.1 Chitinophagaceae bacterium | reverse complement strand
TCGGTACTGCGCCAGTTGGTTGCATCTATTGCCAATGCGCTGAATGCCGCTGTTCCAATTTTTCTTTCAACTGCCGGCCCCACAACAAAAGGCCCAATACCAACAGCCAGTTCGCTTAATTTAATTTCGGCCTTATCGGTTGCAATGGCATAATCAACCGCACTTGCCAAACCTACACCACCACCAACACACTTACCCTGAATACGGCCAATAATAAACTTGGGACATTTGCGCATTGCATTAATAACATTGGCAAAGCCGCTGAAAAATTTTAACCCTTCGGTATCATTTTTTATTGCCGCCAACTCATCAAAACTGGCGCCGGAGCAAAATGTCTTATCGCCGCCGCTTTTTAAAATAATCACCCTGGTATCATCGTGTGTACCCGCAAAATGAATTTCACGGGCAAGTTCTTCTAATATTTTTCCGGGTAGAGAATTGCTTTGCGGATGAAAAAATTCGATGGTGTTGATGCCGTGTTCGATGTGGGTTTTTACGTATGCTTCGTTCATGTTGTTCTTTTTTCCAAATTTACAGAAACAAAATTGTCCTTATAATTATCTTTGTTAAAAATTATTTGATAATTGCCCGAAAGGTAAATAAAATACTTAGCTTGGGTTTTTAACCGCCAGGCAAATTGTTAAATATATGAAGCTGTTGTTTTTGTTTTATTATTACCTGCTGGCAAACGGACTTATATTGTTTCTTATCGGTATTTTCCGCATAAAAAAAAATCCGGCAACCAAGTATTATTTTCTACAGTACATCATCTTACTTATTCTTGTAGCAGAGTTTGTATTTACCGAATATATTTTCAGGCATTTTACTTTTTACTGTTATTCCGATTTTCCCATCAGATTTTTACTTACCCCGTTTATTTACCTGTATGTAAGCAAATACACAAACCCGCAGTATAAGCCAGGTAAAAAAACTTTATGCTGGCTTTTTATTCCGGCCTTTATTGAACTGGTTTGTTTTATTGTTATCTGTATGTATTATTATCTGCATCCACATTCATTTAAAGACAGGCTGTTAATTGCAAACACCTCTTACTATTATTATATACGCACCTTTTTGGCGTTGCTGTTTAATATAACTATTGTTTATTTTGCTTATTCAAAAATTAAAATGTTTAGCTGGAACATTTTTAAAGTGCTTTCAAATTTTAAGCAGTTAACCTTTATCTGGCTTAAAGTTATTTTAGCCATTACTGTTTTTTTGTGGATATTCTGGCTGGTTGCTTTTGCTATTGAAGTAATTTTTCCGGTAGGCCTTTTTGTTATGTACTTGTATAACATCCTTTATTTGCTTATTGGTTTAATAGTGTTGGTTTTTGGATACTTTGCTATTTTAAAACCTTATGTGCCCGAAGCATACATACGGGCAAGCGCCGAAATTGCAGCCGTTACAGCCGGGCCTGAAACCGAAATAATACCAATTGCCCAAATTATGGAGACAGAAATAACTGATGCCGATTCTGGGATTTTTAAAAAATATTGTGTCTTTAAAATTATCCATTTCCGTT
>JANMWP010000689.1:0-1757 GCA_031394065.1 Chitinophagaceae bacterium | reverse complement strand
AAAAACCTTGCAGGCGGTATAACAGAAAGAGCCACCAGTCAGGATTTTAAAAGCTCAACACCCTTAATACCATACCAGCATATCAGGCATTTTAAAATTGCCAGCGATAACAATATTAAAATGGGTAAAAACAATCTCACGTTTAACCTGGGCTATCAGCAAAACAGAAGAGAAGAATTTGGTAACCCCGATGATGTGAACGAACGTGCTTTATTTTTTGATCTGCAAACCTTTACATACACAGCACAATTTCACCTAGCCGAAAAGAAAAACTGGAAAACATCTATCGGCATTAATGGTATGCAGCAGCACAACACCAATAAAGGCGTAGAGCAATTGATACCCGATTACAATCTTTTTGATTTTGGTGTGTATGCTTTTACGCAAAAAATAATAAACAAACTTACTATCAGCGGTGGTGTGCGTTTTGATAACCGCCATGTAGATGCTGGTAATTTATTAGATGGCTCAACAGTTAAAGGAAACGGGTTTAAAAAATCTTTCTCCAATGTATCGGGCAGTATTGGGCTTGCCGCACAGGTTACCAAAGCCATCAATCTTAAATTCAATATTGCAAAAGGATTCAGAGCACCCAGTATTCCGGAACTGGCCAGTAACGGGGCACATGAAGGAACCATTCGTTACGAATACGGCAACAACAATTTAAAAAGCGAAACCAGCATTCAGTTAGATGGCGGCGTAGAATACAGTGCAGAACACGTTTCCATTGGCTTATCGGCTTTTTATAACAGCTTTGATAATTTCATTTTTTACAGAAAGCTGCAGGCTGCTGCCGGAGGTGATTCGCTCATAAATTTAAATGGCAATAATTTAACTGCTTTTAAATTCGATCAAACCAAAGCCGCATTAACCGGTTTGGAAGCAACCCTGGATATTCATCCGCATCCTTTGGACTGGCTGCATATTTTAAACACGTTTTCAATAGTGAGCGGACAATTAAGAACACCCATTGAAGGCAATAAATTCCTCCCCTTTATACCTGCTACAAAATTAGCAACAGAGTTTAAAGGCAGTTTTAACAGCCTCACTAAAAACATACATAACTTTTATGTAAAATTTGAAGTGGATAATACGTTTGACAAAAAGCATGTATTTACAGTTTACAATACCGAAACAAAAACAGCCGGCTATACTTTATTAAATGCAGGCATTGGTGCCGACTTTGTAAACACAAAAAATAAAACTTTATTCAGTTTGAGTTTTAGTGCCATTAACATAGCAGATGTGGCGTATCAAAATCATTTAAGCCGTTTAAAATACGCTGAAGAAAATTTAGTAACCGGACGAACAGGTGTTTTTAATATGGGAAGAAATTTTAGTATTAAACTGAATGTGCCGTTGAGTTTGAATTTGGCGAAATAGTTTTTTGCCAGGTTTTTTTTATTTGCCGGGAAGACGGTAAGGCGGCGTTCAGCTTTGCTGAACGTCTTACCGACTCCCCGGCTATTTTATTTTCGCTTCCTTCTTCTCAACCACAATAAAAAACCTGTTATACTCAACAAGCCTCCTGTCAATCCAAAAACAAAATAAATAATTTTTATACCTACACCGCCAAACCTGCCCATATGCAGTTGAGAGTTTATGATATCATACCTGTCATCGGCACTGTTCTCATTTACAAACCTCGTTTTTTCAAATGGGTCAGCAACGGCGGAAAGGCAGCATGAGCCACGCCGCTGATCTCTACCGTCTCCTAGACGGACCGCGCGGCCAGTACGGCGCGCGGGTTTTTTTTG
>JANMWP010000685.1:0-9601 GCA_031394065.1 Chitinophagaceae bacterium | reverse complement strand
CGAAAATATTTTCGGGACTTTTTTTATTCAATATCTAAAGAAATTAAACTTCAGGTTCAACCCTTCCTAACTTTCTTGCAAATACAACTAAGTGTACAACAGCAAATGCAAGTGCTACATACAACAATGTTCTGTCGGTATCAAACCCAACCGTGTATTGATGTAACAAACCGGCAACAATAAGTAAAAGACAAAGCACTAAGCTTGTGATTCTGGCAATCTTCATACCTTTTCTGTTATCGGTACCATTACCCAGGTGACTGTGTTTTGCACCATATACCAGGTAAATATCCATACCAATCAGCATCCAGACCAACAAACGTATCCAAGTATCCATTGGTAAAAAAACCATCATGAATAAACAAACAACAATACCTAAAATAGGTACTAATGGCACCAGCGGTGTTTTAAATGCTCTTGGCAGTTCGGGCATTTTTTTACGCATTACCCACACACCAATACATACCAGTATAAATGCAAAGAGGGTTCCTATACTGGTCATTTCGCCCACCACACGTGCAGGTACAAAAGCTGCAAACAGACTAACAAAGAGCATGAACAATAAATTGCTTTTTGCCGGTGTTTGTGTTTTAGGATTTACTGTTGAGAAAATTTTAGGTATCAAACCATCTTTACTCATGCTGAAGAATACACGGCTTTGTCCCATCAGCATCACCAATATTACCGATGCATAACCTGCAAGAATGGCTACTACAATGGCACGGTTAAGCCATGGATAATCGGGATGTAAACCATCAGGAGTACCCATGTGATCAATAGCTATGGCTACAGGTGCAATACCATCTTTACCGGCAAAGGTGGTATAGCTGGTAACACCGGTCATAACATGTGCAAATAAAATATAGAGTACAGTACAAATAGCAAGGGAACCTAAAATACCCCAGGGCATATCACGTTTTGGATTCTTTGCTTCCTGCGCTGCCGTACTTACAGCATCAAAACCGATGTAGGCAAAGAAGACAATGGCCGCTGCACGGATAATACCACTGAAACCAAAGGCACCAAATGTACCGCTGTTATCAGGGATATAAGGATGGTAATTATCGTTGTTGATATATTTCCATCCCAGAAAAATAAATACAAATACCACGGTGATTTTTAAACCAACAATAAAAGCATTTACAGTAGCGCTTTCTTTGGTTCCTTTCATTAATAACAGACTCATTAAAACAATAATGAAAACAGCAGGCAGGTTAATGATACCGCCATCCCATGGGCCCACGGTTAGGCTTTCCGGCAGTTGAATACCAAAACCATCCAAAAATTTCACTAGGTAACGGCTCCAGCTGATACCAACAGTGGCAGCACCTACGGCATATTCCAGTACAAGGTCCCAGCCAATAATCCAGGCTATAAATTCGCCCATGGTTGCATAAGAATAAGTGTATGCACTGCCTGCAACAGGAATCATGGATGCAAATTCTGCATAGCATAAACCTGCAAACAAACAACCTAAAGCGGCTACAACAAATGAAAGGGTAATGGCTGGTCCGGCATGATTGGCTGCAGCCATACCGGTAATGGAAAATAATCCGGCGCCAATAATGGCTCCAATTCCTAATGCAATTAAACCGCCGGCACCGAGGGTTCTTTTTAAAGTATGGGTACCTGTTTCGGAAGCTTCATTCATTAAAGCATCCATTGGTTTTCTTACAAATAAACTCATGTCAGTTGGTTTTGTTTAATTTAATAAACTGAAAAATAAGCAATAAATCGTTAAATAAGCAACCATTGATACTTTTTGTGGGCTGTTTGTAGATAACAGCATTTTAATATTATATTGCGGTACTAAACGTTTTAATATGGAAATAGCCCATCAGCCAACAAAAAAAAGTAAGCTTACTTTATACATTGTCATCGGTATGATACTGGGTATTATTGTGGGCTATTATGTGCATGAAAATTATGGTGCAGATACAGTAAAAACTTTTTCAGATAATATAAAACTGCTTACCACCATATTTTTACGCATGGTGCAAATGATTATTGCACCCATTGTTTTTGCAACCCTGGTGGTGGGCATTGCCAAACTGGGCGATATGAAAACTGTGGGCAGAGTGGGCGGTAAAGCCATGCTGTGGTTTATCAGTGCTTCATTAATTTCGCTGAGCCTGGGTTTAATACTGGTTAATATTTTTAAACCGGGTGTGGGGGTTGATATTACCAACACCGATATGGCTGCTGTAAACGACCTGCTCGAAAAATCGAAAGGCTTTTCTTTACAAAAATTTGTGGAGCATGTAGTACCAAAAAGCGTGATAGAAGCTATGGCTACTAACGAAATTTTACAGCTGGTGGTGTTTTCTGTTTTCTTTGGTATTGCCTTAACTGCCATTGGTAAAAAAGGCGAGCCCATCATCAATGCATTGGATTCGCTTGCGCATGTGGTTTTAAAAATGGTTACTTATGTAATGTACCTGGCGCCCCTTGGTGTTTTTGGCGCCATGGCTGCTGCCATTGCAAAAAACGGGTTGGGTATATTGGTAACATTTGGAAAATATGTGGGCGAATTTTATTTGGGGCTTGCCATTCTTTGGGGATTGTTATTATTGGTTGGTTATTTGTTTTTAAAAAACCGATTGCCGGTTTTGCTTCGCAGAATAAGTACACCTATGTCTATTGCATTCAGTACAGCCAGCAGCGAAGCGGTTTATCCCAAACTGGTAGAAGAAATGGAACGCTTTGGCTGTAATAATAAAATTGTAAGTTTTGTTTTGCCACTTGGGTATTCATTTAATTTAGATGGAAGTATGATGTACATGACTTTTGCCAGTATGTTTATTGCCCAGGCATTTAATATTACTTCTATAACCGGTGATGTGAGCCAGCAAATAATTATGTTACTGGTGTTTTTAGTAACCAGCAAAGGAATTGCCGGCGTGCCAAGAGCTTCGTTGGTGGTGGTATTGGCAACCGGTGCCATGTTTGGTTTACCGCCGGAAGGTGTGGGTTTAATTTTAGCCATTGATGTTTTTTGCGATATGGGCCGAACCATGACCAACGTTTTAGGAAATGCCTTAGCCACTGCCGCCGTAAGTAAATGGGAAGGGCAGTTGGAACATACATAACTTTTGATAAGTCCTGGTCAGATTACCCGCTGGCCAGGTTGAGAATATTCACAAATTTTTAAATTAACAGATGCTGGACTTTTTCCTACTCGATTTTCACTGGACACAACTATTACAACCGCAATGGTACATTGATAACGGTGGCTTATGGTTTGTAATTTTTATTGTTTTTGCCGAAACCGGTTTGTTTGCCGGATTTTTTTTACCGGGCGATTCATTGCTTTTTGTTGCCGGTATTTATGCACATGAAATGAATGAAAAAACACAGGAACCGGGTTTGGGTTATCAATTTCTAAAATATTTTGGATTGGATAATAACCACAGCTACTGGCTTGATCTGTTTGTTTTAATTGCTTTGATATCTGCCGCCGGTATTGTAGGAAATGCTTTGGGATATTGGTTTGGAAAAAATTTTGGTCATGGCATGTATAGTTGGCGTGACAGGTGGCTTTTTAAAAAACGTTACCTGCATGAAGCACATGATTTTTATGAAAAGCATGGTGGCGGGGCTATTGTGTTTGCAAGGTTTGTGCCTATCATCCGAACCTTTGCGCCTTTGATTGCAGGTATTGTTGAAATGGACAAAACCAAATTTACTTTTTATAATATTGTTGGTTGTGTAGCCTGGGTAACCTCTATGATCTTGGGAGGATTTTTTTTACAGAAATGGTTACTGTCATCTTATAATTTTGATTTGAAGGAACACCTGGAAATAATTGTGATAGGTATTGTGTTGGTTACATCTGCTCCCATTTTTATTAAATTGTTTTTTGGCAAAAAGAAAAAGACTGATGAACCAACCGCAAAATAAACCTGCTTCCATTTTCAACATAGCCGTAATTGTAGCCGCCCTCGGCTACTTTGTAGATGTGTATGACCTGCTGCTGTTTACCATCGTAAAAAAATCAAGTGTGTTGGCTGTTGGAGCTACTGATACCAGTTTGTTGATAGACAGTTCGAAAATAATTAACTGGCAAATGAGTGGCTTGTTGTTGGGCGGAATTATTTGGGGAATTTTAGGAGATAAAAAAGGAAGGCTTTCTGTTTTATTCGGTTCCATCATTTTATATTCGGTTGCTAATTTTATCACCGGTTATATACAAACCGTTGACCAGTATGCCTGGTGCAGATTTGTTGCCGGGCTTGGTTTGGCAGGAGAGTTAGGTGCCGGTATAACTTTGGTAAGTGAATTGTTGCCTAAAAATAAAAGAGGAATTGGAACTTCATTGGTTGCGGGTATTGGATTATTTGGTGCAGTAGCTGCCTATTTTACTTATCAGTGGACAGGCCCGGATGGATGGAGGCTTTGTTATAAAATAGGAGGCGGACTGGGAGTTATTTTATTATTTCTACGGATAAGTGTTGCAGAATCCGGCATGTTTAAACAGGTGAGAGCAAGTGGTGTGCAGCGAGGGAATTTTTTAATGTTCTTTAATAACGGAAAACGGTTCAAGAAATATATATTGGCCATTTTAATTGGATTACCAACCTGGTATGTGGTTGGTATTTTAATTAATCAAAGTGACAGATTTGGGAAAGCCATGTTTAACAGCACAACCATTGAATCGGGCCGGTCAATTATGTATGCTTATATAGCAATTGCAATTGGCGATATTTTAATTGGATTGGTTAGCCAGTATTTTAAAAGCAGAAAAAATGCTTTGCTGTTATTTTATTCAATCTGTGCATTTGCATTAATTCTCTTTTTCAGCAGTTTTAATAATTCCGATTCCAGAATGTATTTAATCTGCATAATATTAGGTTTTGGCAATGGGTATTGGGCAATTTTTGTAACGATGGGTGCAGAGCAATTTGGCACCAACCTCAGGGCTACAGCGGCAACCACCATTCCAAATATGGTTAGAGGTGCTTTGCCGTTGATCAACCTCATGTTCTTAGACCTGTTTCAAAAAAACTGGCAATGGTCCTTAATAAATGCCGGTATTGTTACCGGTATCATTGTCATGCTAATAACGTTTATTGCATTTTATTTTACTGAAGAAACTTTTCACAAAGATCTGAATTATACTGAGGTTGAAGAGCTAATACCATAATATTAATTGTCTGTGCCAAAATTTTTAATCATACGGTTTTCTTCTATCGGCGATATTGTTTTAACAACGCCTGTTATCCGTTGCCTGCGCAAACAATACCCCGATGCGGAAATTCATTTCTTAACCAAGTATGCTTTTAAAGGAATTGTTGCCCACAATCCTTACATCAATAAAATTCATACGCTGGGCGATAGTTTTGAACTGATGCTGCATGAACTGGTAACTGAAGAATACGATTATATTATAGACCTCCACCATAACCTGCGAACATTGCGGATTAAAAAGCATTTAAAAAATGTAAAATCTTTTTCGTTTAACAAACTGAATGTTGAAAAATTTATACTTACCAATTTAAAAATTAACACACTGCCGAAAAAACATATTGTTGACCGGAACTTTGAATGTATAAAATCTCTGGGAGTCGTAAACGATGGGCTGGGCCTCGATTATTTTATACCAGCATTTGACAGGGTTAAAGAAAGTGATATTCCAACATCACACATGCATGGTTACATTGCTTTAGTTATTGGTGCGGCTTTGGCAACCAAAAAACTGCCACTACATAAACTGATAGAACTATGTGCTGCTATTAATCATCCGGTTATTTTATTGGGAGGAAAGGAAGATTATGAAGATGGTAAAGCCATTGCAAAGCAGGATGAAATAAAAATTTACAATGCATGCGGTAAATTTAATTTAAATGAATCGGCAGACCTGGTTAAAAAAGCAAAATTGGTAATTACCCATGATACAGGCCTGATGCATATTGCAGCTGCCCTGCAAAGGCCGGTTATTTCGGTTTGGGGAAATACGGTACCGGCTTTTGGCATGTATCCCTATTACGGGCAAAGGTCAAACATGCAATATGATGTGGTGGAAATAAATAAGCTCTGGTGCCGGCCCTGCAGTAAGATCGGGTATAAAAAATGCCCAAGAGGGCATTTTAAATGTATGGAAAAAATTGCTGTTAACGATATTGTAAATCTGGTAATGCAGCGGTTGTATCAATAATAAAAGCTGTTGTTTTGGGTTATCTTGTATCAGACTATGGTTAAAAATATTTTCATTATAATTTTTTTGCTGGCTGCAGGTTCGGTTAAAGCCCAATTCACGGTTAATGTTCAATGGCAAAATAGTAAACAAAATAATAGCAGTGATACTATTGCTTATGATGCCGCCCAAAAACTGACCTGGAACGATTTTAAAGGCATACCGGATGCAACAAGCCGGGCTGCAGCTATTACAGAATCTGGTTTCGGTTACCGCATGTCAATGAATTCCTACAACAACAGAATGATTGTGAATATTACGATTTTTTGTTACTTCAGTAAAAATAAATCCTGGGTAAAAAAAGGCATGAAGAGTAATTATGCACTACTGCATGAACAACATCATTTTGATATTACCTATATCAACGCCTGCCTGTTTGTTAAAAAATTAATGGAAGCAAAAATTAACCGGTCAAATTATAATTCGCTCGTCGAGCAGATACATGATGGATGCATTAATGCACTTACAAAAATGCAGAATGATTATGATGGTGAAACTTCAAACGGAAGAATTGAACAGATCCAGATGCTATGGAACAAAAAAATTGATCAGCAACTGGCTGCACTCATTACAAATTAACAATCAATACCGGAATTTTCAGTTCGTGCCTTACTGTGTTTACCGTTTCTCCATAAATAAAGTCTTTAATGCCGGTATGTCCATGTGCACCCATAACCAACATATCTGCATTAACCCCTTTAACAATCCTCACAATTTCCCGGGCCCTGTTTTTATATCCAAGAAAACCTTCTGCGGTAAAACCAAGCGACTGCATTTTTAATACAAAATCATCCATTCTTTCTTTGTCTATTCTCGATTCATAGTCATCGCTTTCATCGCCAAATATTCTGGCAGATGCGCTCTCAACTATGTGAACCAAAAGGTAATGTGTGTTTTCTTTTCCCTGCCCGATGGCATAGGCCAGTAACTTTTCGTCATTCTCACTAAAATCGAGGGCGATGGCTATTTTATTAAAAGTTGGAATTACCAGATTACTCAGTGTATTGGTTTCGGGATGTATTTTTATTGATACATTCTTTTTATCTTTTGTTATAAAGGGCTGGATGATTATATAAACCAACAGCACCAGGCAAATGAGGGCAATTAAACTCACCAATACCTGTTGCCACAATGCCCCGTCAGTAAAAACTTTGCTCATTTCATTTACCAGCATTTTTAAATTTAAAAATATCAGTACTGTTGCAATGAGCCATGCAGCTATTTTTGTTATAGGCTTAATAACAAATTTGCCCATTGTTTTTTTATCACTCACAAAATGTATCAGCGGTATGATGGCAAAGCCTAATTGTAAACTTAAAATTACCTGGCTCAAAATTAAAAGAGCATCTACATTTTTTTCGCCATAAATAATAATTACAATTAATGCCGGTATAATGGCTACCATCCTTGTTATTAGCCTTCTCAGCAATGGATTAATCCGCAAACTTAAATAGCCTTCCATAATAATTTGTCCTGCCAAAGTTCCGGTAATGGTGCTGCTTTGTCCTGCTGCAATTAAGGCAACTGCAAATAAAACCGGCGCTACATTTCCTAAAAAAGCAGGTAACAGCCGGTGTGCTTCTTTAATTTCTGCCACATCAGAATTTCCGGTTTTAAAAAATACCGAAGCTGCCAGTACCAATATGGCAGCATTTACAAAAAATGCCAGGTTTAATGCAATGGTTGTATCAACCCGGTTAAATTTAAGGGCCTGTTTTATGCCGGCATCGGTTCGGTCAATTTTTCTGGTTTGTACCAGGGCCGAATGCAGGTATAAATTATGTGGCATTACCGTTGCACCAATAATCCCAATTGCAATGTACAATGCTTCGTCATTTAATACAGTTGGCATAAAACCTGTTGCCAGTTCGCCCATATTGGGTTTGGCTAAAATAATTTCAATAAAAAAAGAAACAGCAATTACGCCAACAAGTGTAATAATAAAAGCTTCCATTTTGCGAATGCCGAGGCGTTGTAGATAAAGTAAAAGAAAAGTATCTAACACGGTTATTGAAACGCCCCAAACCAATGGCAAGCCGGTAAGTAATTGAATACCTATTGCCATTCCCAATACTTCAGCAAGATCGCAGGCAGCAATGGCAATTTCTGCAAGAATATACAATACAAAATTTACTGCTTTGGGGTAAGTCTCTCTGTTGGCCTGTGCCAGGTCACGGCCCCGTACAATGCCCAATCTTGCCGAAAGCCCCTGCAGCAACAATGCCATCAGGTTACTCATTAATAAAACCCATATCAATGTGTATCCAAATTTGCTACCGCCTGCCAGATCAGTTGCCCAGTTGCCCGGGTCCATATAGCCAACGCTTACCAAGTAAGCCGGACCTAAAAAAGATAAAATTCTTCTCCAGCCTCTTTTTTTACCGGTTGTGTCAATCGATTCATGCACTTCACTTAAAGAAGCATCCGTATTAATTTTATTAAACACCATATACAAATACATTTTTTGCAACCTGTTCGCTTATGATACAGGCGCTTTGTTTCAAAACTTTTATTTCAAGCGAACCATCAAATTCAAATTTCTTAAGTACCATTATTTGTGTACCCAATGCTATATTATAATGATTCAGCATTTCCAGCATTTGAACAGTTTGGTTTCGTACCGAACTTACAGTCATCATTACTTTTAAAGGAATATCAGAAAGTTTTTGTTGATTGATTACAGGAATTTTTCCATTTTTGTCGGGGATAGGATCGCCATGCGGATCAAATAAAGGATTGCCTAAAAAATTATCAAGCCGTTGTACCAGTTCTTCGCTGCTAACATGTTCGAGTTCTTCAGCAATAGGATGCACTTTATCCCAATCAAATTTTAAGTGCTCTACTAAAAAATATTCCCAAAGCCGGTGCTTGCGTACTACATCTAAAGCGGCCTTTTTACCTGCTTCGTTCAGTTTAAAGCCTTTATACTTTTCGTACTGCAGCAATTTTTTGCTTTTTAATTTTTTAAGCATATCTGTAACCGATGCAGGCCTGGTCTTCATTTCAGCTGCCAGCGAATTGGTATTAACTAATCCGGTATCCTGCTGCAGGTGGTAAATGCTTTTAATATAATTCTCTTCGCTGATTGTATAACTCATCTTACTGAAAATTAAATTTAGACAAATCTAAAAATATTATTTTAGATATCAAAATATTTATCAGTCAACTTATTTTGCAACAATCACTAAATTGAGGCATAATAAATTTTTTATGAGAAAAAAGATAAGCTCCGGATCGCCGTGGGAAAACATTGTTGGCTATTCCCGTGCAGTAAGGGTTGGTAATATTATTGAAGTGGCTGGTACCACTGCCATGGATGGAGATATTTTAATTGGTAAGGGAGATATGTATGGGCAAACTATTTTCATTTTTAAAAAAATTGAAAAAGCATTGATTGAAGTAGGTGCC
>JANMWP010000671.1:0-2023 GCA_031394065.1 Chitinophagaceae bacterium | reverse complement strand
ATATGTATGCGGATATCGTTTCTGTAAATGTTGATGTATTTGATGGCATCGCTGCCAATGGGCACCAATCTTTCCTTATCGCCTTTGCCTGTAACTCTTACAAAACCAATATCCATATGCAAACAACTGATACGCAGGTTTACCAGCTCACTCACCCGCAAACCGCAACTGTACAGGGTTTCCAGTATGGCTTTGTTACGGCCCCCTTCGGGTTTACTCAGGTCAATCTGTGCAATGATGCTTTCAATTTCATCAAAACCTAAAGTATCAGGTAACATTCTTTTTTGTTTCGGTGCTTCCAGCAGGGCAGTTGGGTTTACGGTTATAATCTGCTCCATATAACAGTAGGCATAAAAACTCCGTAAGCCCGATATGATCCTCGATTGAGAAGCAACGGTCATACCCAGTTCACTAACCCATTGCACAAATTTTTCCAGGTCTTTCAGTTCCAGTTCCTGTGGTGTAACTAATTTTTTGGTTGCTTGCAGGTAATCTGTCAGTTTATCAATATCACGCAGGTAGGCTTCCACAGAGTTTTCGGCCAGCGATTTCTCTAATTGCAGCCAGGCTTTAAATCCTTTTTTATAAGGTTCCCACATTATTGTTGTACCGGTTTATTTGGTAGTCTGTCAGTCTGAGCTTGTCGAAGACGGGTTAGCTTCATATAACCCCGGTTTCGACAAGCTCAACCTGACAGCTTTTAAAACTTAAACACTACCGATTATTTTAAGAATGATGAATAAATTGAATTATACACTATTTTCGCAACCTCAATTTCGTTAATAGTTATCAATATACAATATGCAGGCAGTTAATCTTCGTTCATTTAAACAAAAGGTAAGGCACAATAAAAAACGTTTAAAAAGTTTTTTGACCAGGGTAGAAAAAAATCCGCCACGTGGTTTAGATAAATTAGCCGCATCGCTTGAGCCGGAAGTCTGGAAAGAAGTTGACTGCCTTACCTGCGCCAACTGTTGTAAAACCATGACGCCTACATACACCAAGGCAGATATAAAAAGAATTGCAGCTCATTTTAATGAAACGCCGCAGCAGTTCAGCGATAAATGGCTCATTTACGAAAAGAAAGATAAAGATTGGCAAAACAAAAAGCAGCCTTGCCAGTTTTTGAATTTAAAAGATAATAAATGTTCTATTTACGAAGTACGCCCGGTTGACTGTTCTGGCTTTCCGCATTTACACAAAAAGAAAATGGTGGATTACATGCACGTACACAAACAAAATATTGAGTATTGTCCGGCAACTTATAAGTTGGTTGAGAAAATGCAGGAAGCATTGAATGGATAATTGACTAATGGATAATTGATAATGTTCCCAGGTTTAAAAACTTTTCAAATTATCAAGCACCTCATTATCCATTAACTAATTATCAATTATCCATTATTTACAAATACACATCTTCAATCAAAAAATACTCCACCGGTTCATCTTTTAAAATGGTTATAGAAAGAATATTGAACTGAATCCTTATCCATTGCGGATGCTGATACAGATATTCCTCTGCTGCATTGATGAGGTTCTGTATTTTCTTTTTGTCAACGCCATCCTCGGGGTGACCAAATTTTTTGGTGAGCCTGGTCTTTATTTCAAAAAAATGAAGAATACCGGCCTTCTCTGCAATGATATCAACTTCCCAATGGGAGTGTCGCCAGTTCTGGTGCATGATTTTAAAACCTTTCTCTGACAGATACACGGCTGCCAAAGCCTCGCCGGTATTGCCTGTAAGATTGTGCTGTGCCATATTTCAAAGATATGCAATCAGGTAATTAACAGTATGAGGACAATTGCATTTATAAAATGCCTGTTGAAAAACTATAATTGCTTATTTTTGCACAAAGCATACTCAAAATGAACAAACAAAGTACACCAACATTAGCTATAGCTGTTTTATTAGTTGTTATTGCAGCATTAAGCAGGGTTTTCTTATATCCACATAATTTCAGCCCGATAATTGGTATGGCCATTTTTGCAGGAGCAGTAATAAAAGACAGAAGGCTGGCTTTTG
>JANMWP010000660.1:0-1820 GCA_031394065.1 Chitinophagaceae bacterium | reverse complement strand
ACCCTGTTCAACACTACATTAATTCAAAAGCGGTGAACAAATCCAAGAAAAAATCCGAAGCTTTTAAACTCTGGATTTACAAACAATATTTTAAAGTTTACCCTTTTTTATTCTTCTTCATTTTTGGCATTGGTAAATTCTCTGTTTTATTTTCGCCGGTTAAAGTAGCAGCCAGTTTTACTGCTTCGTAAGCATTTACAATGCCGCCGGTTTTAGAAAGCTCACTCAATGCAACCTTTTCATCGGTGCCGGGTTTGGTAACTTTTTCTTTGGGTTGTATTGCCGATTTTTCAATCACATATTTTAATTGTTTGGCCGACAGGGCAGGAAAATACTCCAGCGTTAATGCTGCAATACCGGCTACCAGCGGGCAAGCCATGCTGGTGCCGCTTAAGTTGCCATAATTATTACCGCCGGGTAAGGTTGAATATATTTTTACGCCCGGTGAAAATACATCCACATTTTTTTTACCAAAATTGCTGAAGTATGCGGTGTAGCTGCCAGATGTAGGTTCGGCACTGGCACCAACCGTAATGATATTATTGGCCCTGCCGCCATTTATATAAACAGGATTAGGGAAATAATCAGCAGTGTCAACATTTTTTGTATCATTGCCTGCAGCCTGTACCAATAAAACATTTTTACTTTCGGCATAAGCAAAGGCTTCGTCAATCCATTGTTTTTGCGGCGAGTAACTTTTACCAAAACTCATGCTGATGATCTGGGCACCGTTATCAACAGCGTATCGAATTGCCAGGGCAATATCTTTATCATGCTCATCTCCATTCAGTAGCACACGCAGCATCATAATACTTACATTGTCTGCAATGCCATCCATACCCTTGCCATTGTTACGTACAGCGCCAATAATGCCGGCACAATGCGTACCATGCATCGAAAAATCGGCCATGATATCGCTGTTGCCGTATTTACGGTCGTTAAAATTATTTTCATCATCGCCTGTAATATCCTTGCGGTATGTTTTGGGCGCACTTATTTTTGCCTGTGCTTTTCTTTGCTCGCCTTCTATTTCTTCAATATACTCAAGCAGACCATCAATAAATTCTTTGTCGGACTGGTCAAGCATGTTGTTGTCTTTCATGAGGCCCAGCAACTCATTTTTTGCCCTTTTTTCGGAAAAAGATTTTGTTATGTAGAGGTTTAATTCATTACCGGTAAAAGTATCCCGGCCCATTGCCTTTTTTAAAATACTGTCGCTTATTAATAAGGAAGCATGCAGTATTTTTAAACCGGCAATATCTACATCTTTAAACTCATCTTCTTTGGTATCGTTGCCTTTAATTTCGGCCCTGGCTCTTAAAAACATTTGATACTCATACAAATCAGCTTTTGATAATTTTGTTTTATCAACTGTTTTATTATCCCATTTGCTTTTTAAGCCATAATAAACACGGCTGCGTTCATCGCTGTCAATCTTCACATTGCGGCCATCTTTACCACCTAAAAAATTCCAGCCATGTACATCGTCTATGTAACCGTTGCCATCATCATCTTTACCATTGCCGGGAATTTCTTTGGGATTATTCCAGAGAATGGATTTTAAATCTTCCTGCAATGTGTCAATACCGGTATCAAGTAATGCAACTACAACAGTTTTACTTTTAAGGTTTTTGCTTTTTAAAAACTGGTAAGCTTTATCGGCACTAATACCGGAGTAGCCGTCCTTTTCTTTATCCATCATGTGCCAGCCATTGGGTATCACACTGTTTTGTGCAAAGGAGGACAGTCCTGCTAATAACAGTGCCAGAAAAAATATAGAAACCTTATTCATATCAACGCATTTGTTTAAACAAAAATAA
>JANMWP010000646.1:0-2097 GCA_031394065.1 Chitinophagaceae bacterium | reverse complement strand
TTCAAAATCAAAGATTTTAATTTGTATGAGCGGATGAATTATGTTTTAGACCTGAATAATAATTATGAATCTTTATACAAAGCATACCGGGATAATATAAAACGGAATATTAAAAAGAGTGAGCAGTTTGGGTTAAATATTCAAAAAGATGTTTCTGTATCAGCAGTTGTGGCACTGGCAAAAGAACAGACCGGTAACTTTACCTCTATTGCTGATGATGATTTTATACGGTTTCAAAATCTGTTTCAGTTGCTGTATAAAAATGAAAAAGCAACCACCTATGCTGTTTACTCAAAAGAAAAACAGTTACTGGCATCTGCTGTTTTTTTCTTTTCGCATAAGAGGGCTTATTATATTATGGTGGGCAATCATCCTGATGGTAAAACATTGGGTGCATCGCATGCGCTTATCAATGCTTTTATTAAAGATCATGCAGGGCAAAACATTTTACTTGATTTTGAAGGATCTGATATTCCCAGCCTTGCTTTTTTTTACAGCAGCTTTGGTGCAGTGGAAGAAAAGTATAGTGCTGTTAAATTAAACAGGCTGCCTGCTGCAATTAAATGGTTAAAAAAATAATCGGTTCGCCGGCAGGCAAGGTTCGTGGCCTTTTTTCTTCCTTAACTGCAATAAGTTTTATAGTACTTACCAAAAGGGTTCATTTAAAATTGTCGCAAGGGTTGCCAACCTTTTAAAAGTCTATTTCAACTTAAGAACTCATTTATCAAGGTTGGCAACCCTTTAATCAAGTGCGACAATTTTAAACGCACCCTTACCAAAAAATATCCCAAATAAAATTTCTACTTTTATTTTATGAAAGATGATGACCTGAACGACTTGCCCAAATGGGATGACCATGAGTTTGATGATGAAGCCGAAGAAGGCGAAAGATGGAAACCCAATAACACCAAAGCCGCCTGTAAGGTAATGTACCAGCAATGGGGCACTGTAATGATTGTGCTGAAAGCTGCATTCGACAGTTTGCATGAACCATCAGAAGAAGCATTAATGAGTAAAGAAAGCATGGAAGACCATGTAGCCATGATAATGGGAGATGCGTACGAAGTAGCAGTTAAAATTAAAAGCTCAGAAGCCGGGCTTTATACTATACGGATGGAAAATGCCGCTATCATCAGAAAGAATGCACAGTTCATAAAAATATCTACCAACAGTTTTATGCTGGAAGGTATAATGGAACCACAGCACCGCCAAATTATACGTGATGAGATAGACAATTTCAGGGAACTGTTTAAAACATGGGTAGGTACTTTTAAAAAAGATGAATTTGAAGATGAATGGGGCCTGTTTGTTTAAAGATGTAACCACACCACCCTACTGGCAAAGCTTTATAGCATCGGTACCCTTGCTGCACATCTGTATCTTATTTATTTTACCGGCAGCATTATAATATAAAATAAGGGTTCCGTATCCCATTTGAAATGCATCCCAGGCGGCATCTTTTAGTTTTGGATGCCCCAGTATATTAAACAGGCTGGTGCGGCTGGCTCCCATCAATGCGGGGGTTAACCTGCCTTTAAATTTTTCTCCTATTTCAATATACTGCCTGCCGGTATAAAAATTTATACTCTTATCAGCATAAAAAACGCCTGCACATATTGTTACAGAATCTTTTTCTATAATTCCGGTAAAACAGGGAAACCTGGTTTGTATTTCTACAATAGCTGATTTAGGAACCAACTCATTTACACTTCCTGCCAATATATCAACCGTAAAAGGCGGGCAGGTTATTGTTGCATTTAACTGTGCATTGGCCAGGTAACCGGTAATGCAAAAAGCAAAGATCAGTAAGCGGGTTTTCATGTTCATAGATATTAAATTACTAAGATTAAAAATTCGGGTAGCTAATTAATGTGGTGCAAATATCCTGCTAAGTTTTTTGCAAAAAAAATACAATTTAATCCGTTACAATAATATCCATCACTCCGACTGAGAACCTGGACGGGAGGTTTTGAAAGTTGGCAGGTGACTTTTGAAGGTTGGCAGGTGGCTTTTGAAGGTTGGCAGGTGGCTTTTGAAGGTTGGCAGGTGGCTTTTGAAAGTTGGCAGGTGACTTTTGAAGGTTGGCAGGTGGTTTTT
>JANMWP010000619.1:0-3510 GCA_031394065.1 Chitinophagaceae bacterium | reverse complement strand
TCCTCCCGGTGTTGAAACCTTCCCTAAGTTTTCTCCCGATGGAAGAACAGTTGCTTTCAGTGGTAATCACGATGGCAATTCAGATGCTTATACCATCCCGGTAAACGGTGGCGTGCCGCTGCGTTTAACATCGCATGGGTTTCCAGATCGTGTGGTTGACTGGACACCCGATGGCAAACGCATTTTATTTGCATCGGGCCGAGAAAGCGGCAGGAACCGTTTCAACCAGTTTTATACCGTGGCTGCAACAGGCGGCCCGGCAGAAAAATTACCTTTTCCTTATGCCGAGTTTGGTTCTTACTCACCCGATGGAAAACAGATGGCAGTGGTTTTTGTTTCGCAGGCTTTCCGCAACTGGAAAAGATACCGTGGCGGAATGAGTGCCAGCATTCATCTTTACAATTTTGCAAACAACAGCTCACAAAATATTTCGGTAAATGAAACAGCCGGCAATGAATTCCCCATGTGGCAGGGAGACTATATTTATTTTTTATCTGATCGTGGAGCCGAAGAACGAATGAACCTGTGGAGATATAATGTTAGCAGTAAAAAATATGAACAGCTCACCAATTTTAAAGACCAGGATATTCATTTCCCTTCTGCCGGCCCCGATGATATTGTATTTGAGCAGGGCGGAAAATTGTATCTCTATTCCTTTGCATCCCAACAGGCAAAAACTGTTTCCGTAAATGTGGTAACAGATAAAGCTGCTTTAAAATCAAAATCAGTTACAGTTGACAAGTATATACAACATGCCAACATCAGCCCCGATGGTAACCGGATACTGCTGGAAGCAAGAGGTGATATTTTCTCCATGCCGGCAGAAAATGGTTTTGTAAAAAACATTACCCGCTCTACCAATGCAAATGAACGCTACCCCAGTTGGTCGCCCGATGGAAATACGATTGCTTACTGGAGCGATCAATCCGGCGAGAATGAATTATGGCTGGCGCAACCGGGTAAAGATGATGCTCCAAAAAAAGTTACCAATTATGGCACCGGTTTCGGGTATAAATTATTCTGGAGCCCCAACAGCAAAAAAATAGTTTTTATTGATAAGGCCATGAAAATAAAAATGTATGATGTAACCAACGGCAGCACAACAGAAATTGACCAGGCACTTCGCTTTATGCATGGCGGCTGCGAAGGTTTTACAGTAAGCTGGTCGCCCGACAGTCGTTGGGTTACTTACAACCGAGACCTGGGTAACTACCACAACGCTGTATTTATTTACGATACACAGAATAAAAAAAACACGCAGGTAACCGATGGTTTTTATAGTTGTGATAATCCCGTGTTTGATACCGAAGGAAAATATATTTACCTCACCACCAACCAGAACTTTACACCCTACTACAGTGATATTGACAACTCCTTTATTTATGGCAACAGCACGCAGATCGCTGTCATTTCTTTAAAGAAAACAACGGCTTCCATTTTGTTTCCAAAAAATGATACGGTTGCTTTTAAAGCCGATGAAATGATTGCCGAAAAAAAGAAAGATACCACGGCCAAAAAACCAGCTTCAACAGCTGTTGATATTGACTTTGATGGTATGCAGGCAAGGATGGTATTGCTGCCATTGACTGCAGGTAATTACAATAACCTGGCTGCTGTAAAAGGCAAGATCATTTACCAGAAATCTCCCAACCTCGGCAGCTCCCAGGATGCAAAAACATCACTTAAATATTTCGACATAGATAAACGGGAAGAAAAAACCATTGCAGATGATATCAATAATTACTGGCTCTGCGCCAATACCAATAAGTTGTTGGTACAGCGTGGTGCGGCGTATGCTGTTGTAAAGCCGGACGAAAATCAAAAATTTGAAAAAACACTCCGCCTAAATGAAATGGAAATGATGGTTGACCCCGTAGCAGAATGGAAAGAACTCTTTACAGATGCATGGCGCATGGAACGGGATTATTTTTACGATCCCAACATGCATGGCGTAAACTGGAACACGGTGAAAGAACGTTATTCAAAAATGCTGGTAGGTGCCATTACCAGTTAAGAAGTTGATTTTATTATTTGTGAAATGATCGGCGAACTGAATGCCTCACATACGTATCATGGTGGTGGCGATGTAGAAAGTACCAAAACTAAAAGCGTAGGCTACCTCGGTGTTGACTGGCAAGCCGACGGAAATTTTTACAAAATAAAAACAATCATCCGTGGTGCTTCCTGGGATGCCGCCACACGTTCTGCGTTAGACCAGCCGGGCATTGATATACAGGAAGGCAGTTACATACTGGCCGTAAATGGTATGCCTGTTACTACCGACCAGGAACCTTATGCTTTCTTCCAGGGGCTCGATAAAAAAACAGTAGAGCTTACTTACAATTCAACACCATCTTTTGCAGGTGCTAAAACGGCCATTGTACAAACCATGGATAACGAATACCAATTGCGTTACCTGGCCTGGGTAGAAGCCAACCGCAAACGGGTAGCAGCAGCAACCAATGGCGAGGTTGGTTATATTTATGTGCCCAGCACCGGTCGTGATGGACAGGAAGAACTCACCCGCCAGTTTAATGCACAGTGGGATAAAAAAGCATTGATAATAGATGAGCGCTTTAACAACGGCGGACAAATACCCGATCGTTTTATTGAAATGCTTAATCGTACGCCCCTTGCCTACTGGGCTACCCGTGATGGTGCCACATGGCCATGGCCTCCCTATGCACATTTTGGCGCCAAGGTAATGCTCATCAATGGATGGAGCGGCTCCGGTGGCGATGCCTTCCCCGACTATTTTAAAAAGAAAGGCCTGGGCCCGTTGATCGGTAAAAGAACCTGGGGCGGCCTTATAGGCATCAGCGGTATGCCCGTATTAATAGATGGCGGTACTATCACAGCACCCACCTTCCGCATGTACAATCCCGATGGAACCTGGTTTAAAGAAGGCCACGGTGTTGACCCCGATATTATTGTTGATGAAGACCTTGGCGCCATGAGTAAAGGTATTGACCCCCAACTGGAACGTGCCATTACAGAAATAAAATCTGCATTATTGAAAGGATATAATGCACCCAGGCAGCCGGGGTATGAGAAAAGGAGTAATTGATTAATCTTGAACTATGATTTGAATGATTGAATGAAAACTATGATTGAAAACAAAAAATCATAGCCAATCAAAAAATCAAATGAATCATAGTTTAAACAATTTTGGGACAAGCATTTGTTCATTGCTCAACATCGTTGTGTCACTCACTTGTACCGCATACCTTTGGGGAGCTTTAATTGAAGCGGAGGTGCTTTGTGTGGACACAATTCAGCACATAGATTTAATGCTTATTTATGGAACAAACTATCTTTCTTGTCACCAATACTAAATCGTTACAAATACTAGCTATTTCATGTTTATTGGTATCATCTAAAATTAAACTGCTTCCACTAGTGTTTGTTACTTTAGTATAAAGGTTGTTAAATCCCGAGTTGAGTAATTTAATGTCTATTGAAATATTAAAAATTTCGAGTGATTTAGAAAACCTATCAATGTACGACTTT
>JANMWP010000548.1:0-4921 GCA_031394065.1 Chitinophagaceae bacterium | reverse complement strand
TGAGCGAAGACCAGGCCAACGATGTTTTAAAAATGGTTGATCATTTGGAGCAGGATGAAGATGTGCAAAAAGTTTATCACAATCTTAAATAAAAAAAGTTTCAGGAGTTTAAGAAGTTACAAAGGTTTCAAATAAGTACTGACGCTTTAACTTTTTAAACCTGTTCAACATTTTAAACAGTGATTTCGCCTTTCATGTAGAAGACAGCTTTGCCTTTTATAATAACACGTTCACCTTTCTGCTCACACCAGAGTTCGCCACCACGTTTTGATAATTGAAAAGCATGCATTCTATCTTTGCCCAGTTTTTCGGCCCAGAATGGAATCAGCTGCGAATGTGAAGAACCGGTAACCGGGTCTTCGGGAACGCCGCAATTGGGAGCAAAAAAGCGGGAAACAAAATCGCTGTTCGTGCCGGGAGCTGTTACAATGATGCCGATAACATCAATTTTATTCAGCAGTGAAAAATCGGGCTTTACCGCCAAAACATCTTTTTCTGTTTCCAGTTCAACAATATAATCACGGTTTTTGTACACACCCAAATGTTCGGTAATGCCTAAGCCTTTAATTAATTCTTCGGGGTAATCTGTAACCCTTTCAGGCTCCCAGGATGGAAAGTCAAGTGCTATGTATGCCCCATCACGATGCACTTTCAGCAGACCGCTTTGCGAATAAAAAGTAATTATATCTTTTTCATATTCCAGCAATTCAAACAGCACAAATGCAGCAGCCAATGTGGCATGGCCGCAAAGGTCAATTTCCAGTTCAGGTGTAAACCAACGGATATGAAACCCATCTTGTTTTGGTACAAAAAAAACTGTTTCGGCAAGATTATTTTCTTCGGCAATCTGTTGCATCAACGAATCATCGATCCATGTATCCAAAGGAATTACAGCAGCCGGGTTACCGCTGAAAAGCTTATCCGCAAAAGCATCTATTTGGTAAATCGTAAATTTCATAATTGTTATTCACTCATCATTTCCTTTATCACCCCAACAACATCTTCTGTATTTGGCTTGCTGAAATAATCTCCATCGCTGCCATAAGATGGCCGGTGGGCTTTACCGGTAATGGTTCTGGGCGATACATCCAGATATTTATATCCACCCTGCTCTTCCATCACTTTATTAAACATATAGGCTGCTGCACCACCCGGTACATCTTCATCAACAAAAACAATGCGGTTTGTTTTTTTAAGCGATTCAACAATGGTATGATTGATATCGAATGGAAGCAAAGTCTGAACATCAACCACTTCGCAACTGATACCCATTTTATCAAGTGTTTCTGTTGCTTCTAAAACAATACGTAATGTAGAGCCATAGGTTACTATTGTTACATCGGTTCCTTCTTTTACAATTTCCGGCACACCCAACGGCACAGTATAAGCCATTAAGTTTGATGGTAATTTTTCTTTTAACCTGTAGCCGTTCAGGCATTCAATCACCAATGCCGGATCGTTGGCCTGCAACAGCGTATTATACATGCCCGCTGCCTGCACCATATTGCGTGGTACACATACATACATACCACGGAGTGCATTAATGATCATACCCATGGGTGAGCCGCTATGCCAGATACCTTCCAGTCTGTGGCCTCTTGTTCTCACAATCAGCGGACAACTTTGTTGCCCTGCAGTACGAAAATGTGTTGTACAAACATCATCGCTTAAAGGCTGTAATCCGTACAATAAATAATCAAGATATTGAATTTCGGCAATGGGGCGAAGGCCTCTTAAAGCCAGGCCTATTCCCTGTCCCATGATGGTAAGCTCTCTGATGCCGGTATCAAAAATACGATCTGAACCAAATTTTTCCTGCAAGCCGCTGAAGCCCTGGTTCACATCACCAATATGTCCAAGGTCTTCGCCAAAAGCAACCACTTTATTATTGGTTGTAAATAATTCATCAAAATATTTATTCAGTACTTCGAAACCATTTACAGTTGCTGTATCATTTGCAAATACAGGATTTATTGCCGTAACTTTTAATGCCGACTTTGGACCCTCATTATATAAATAGCTGTTATACAGGCCTGCATAAGTTGCTTTAAGATTTGTATAATATTGCTGAATTTTTTTTGAAGCAGCATTATTACCTGCCAGGTCTAAAACTGTAGCCAGTGTTTTCATTACATCTCTCCGCATGGGTTCACGTACAGCTGCCAGTTCATCTGCAAGTTTTTTTATGGGGGGGGTTGATTCCAGAATTTTTAAAACTTCAATTGTATCAGCAACCAATCCTTTTATCGGTTCAATATATTTTATCCAGGCTTTTTGTTTGCTTTCTTTTACAAATTGTGTTGCGTCTGTTTCAATCTTTACAAGTTCTTCTTCATCGGACAATGCATTGGCAATTATCCATTCCCGCATTTGTTTCAGGCCATCCCACACCCGCTCCCATTCCAAACGCTCTGATGTTTTATACCGCTCATGACTGCCTGATGTGGAATGCCCCTGGGGCTGGGTAATTTCCTCTACATGAAAAATGGCAGGCGTATGAGTATCTCTTATTTTTTGAATGGCAGGTTCCAGTATTTCGCACATACCGGCATAATCCCAGCCTTTTAATTTATAAATGTCAATGCCGTTCGTATCTTCCTTTTTCTGAAATCCACTTAACGCTTCTGAAATGGAAGCCTTGGTAGTTTGGTATTTTTTAGGAACAGAAATTCCATAACCATCATCCCACACAAAAACAGCCAACGGTACCTGTAACACACCGGCAGCATTAATCGTTTCCCAAAAATGTCCTTCGCTGGTAGAAGCATCGCCAATGGTACAAAAACAAACTTCGTTACCATTGTTACTTAAGTTGGTTAAGTTATTAAGTTCCTTTATTTTTCTGAAGGCTTTAGATGCGTATGCAAGTCCGAGTGCACGGGGCATTTGTCCGGCAGTTGGCGCAATATCGCTGCTTATATTTTTAAGCTGTGCAAGATTAAGCCAATCACCGTTTTCGTTTACAAACTTTGTGGCAAAGTGGGCATTCATTTGGCGGCCTGCACTAAAGGGGTCATGCTCCACATCAGGGTCGGCATATAATTGCGAAAAAAACTGTTCAACTGTTGCCAGGCCGTTTGCAAACATAAAAGTCTGATCACGGTAATAACCCGACCTGAAATCACCAGGTTTAAAAAATTTTGCTGCAGCCACCTGTGCTATTTCCTTCCCATCACCAAAAATACCAAACTTGGCTTTTCCGGTAAGTACTTCTCTGCGACCCAATAAACTGGTCTCTCTGCTTTCGCAGGCACACTGGTAATCTTTAAGTACAGTATTTCTGAAATTATCAAAACTCAGTTTTTCCTGTAAAGCAGCATCGTTATTGTTATTTGTATCCATAACATGGTAAATGTTGAGCAAAAATATAAATTATAGGGCAGCCTTTGTTAAAAATCTCCTAATGGGATAACAATTTAAAACAGATACTGCCGTTTTATTATCTTTATAAGGTCAATTTAAAAAATCAATATGAAATTATTGTTTACAAGTTTATCTGTACTGTGTCTGATGTCGGTTGTTCATGCACAAACAGGAACGCACGCTATTGGAGCACCTGTACAAACAAGCACTGTAACAACTAATGTAACCTCCACTGCAATAACCATTGCACAGGCCGATGAGATGTTGACTTTAAAAGAAACTGAATTTGATTTTGGCAAAATACCACAAGGCAAACCGGTAACCCATGAGTTTGAAGTTACAAACAAAAGCAATATTCCTTTAAAAATAACCCAGATTAACGCAAGTTGTGGATGCACTACACCTACCTGGGAAAAAGACAAAGTAGTGGCTACAGGTCAAAAAACAATGATTACAGTTGGCTATAACGCCGCAGCTGAAGGTCCTTTTACAAAGTTTATTACGGTAACTTATAATGATACTCAATCCAAACAAATAACCATTAAAGGTGAAGTTTGGAAAACCCCGGGCAGTTCTGCCCCGGAAAACAAAGGATTAAACGATTTAAAAAACTAAACAACATAAATTTAAATTAAACCAATCATGAAAAAATTATTCCTAACATTAACTGCATTTACTTTTTCTGCAATGTTATTTGCCCAAAAAACTGCAGCTGACGTGGCTAAATTTACATCAGAAACAATTGACCTGGGAAAGGTTAAGCAAGGTGTACCGGCTGTTGCTACATTTACAGTAACCAATGTTGGTACCGAGCCTTTAATTATTGAGCAGGCTAACCCAACTTGTGGCTGTACCATGGGCGATTATACCAAGGCGCCAATTGCACCAGGTAAAACCGGTACTATTACCGCAACTTACAATGCAGCCGGCGTGAGTCATTTCGACAAGCACCTTACTGTTAAATTTGCAGGTGTTGACGAATTGAAATCTATTACCCTTACAGGTGATGTTTTAGCTGCTGAAGATTATGACAAATGGATGGTTGAAAATGAGGCAAAGAAAAAAGCTGATGCTGAAGCTGCTGCTGCTGCTGGAAAGAATACAAAGGGTTCAAAAAATAAAACCGGTTCAAAAAATAATTAATATTCAGTAAAATACTTTTTATTAACAAAAGCCCCCCGAAGATTGGGGGGTTTTTGTTTTACCTTAATCAGCAATGAACCAAAATATGAAACCTACTTTTATATTTACTCCTTTGTATAATAAAATTTAAAAGTATCCGTTTATACTGTAACCGTATTGAAACCAACGAAAACTAAAATTCAACCCTATGATGAAAGGTAATTATTTACCAATTTCCGCATCGTGTTTTTACCAGGTAAATCCTGCAAAAACAAAATACTTACACCCCATTTTACCTGTTTTTTTATAAAGCCGAATTAATTGCGCAAAATAACCCTAACCTTTATTTTGCAATGATATTTATCTGATTGTTTTATCCAGATCTCAAAAATCGTGTGCTAACAAACTAAAGATTTTTGTTTTTATGGATTGTTTG
>JANMWP010000523.1:0-2526 GCA_031394065.1 Chitinophagaceae bacterium | reverse complement strand
GAAAATTTTCAATTTTTACGGTAACCAGTTCCCCGTTTTCCAGGTCCCTTGTAACCGAACCTTTTGGTAAAAAGCCCAGGCAGTTATCTTCCCGTAAAAAATTCTTCAGGGCTTCGGTACCTGCCAGCCTTACATTAACATTAAGTTCCGAAAGTTTTACACCGTTCTTTTCGAGATTATATTTTAAAGCGGCCAGTGTGCCGGAACCCTGTTCACGCAAAACAACCCGGTAATTTTTTATTTCGGGAACTGTTAATGATCTTTTTTTGGCAATGGGGCTTTTGGAGCTGCATACGGCAATAACTTCGTCAGTAGCAAAAGGCTGATATAAAATTGCTGAATTTTTTTTCTTTCCTTCCACAATGCCTATATCAATATCCTGATCAGCCAATGCTTTTATAATCGTATCAGTATTACGGTTTAGTAAACTGATTTTTATTTCAGGATATTTTTGATGAAAGGCTGACAATATTTTTGGAATGATATACAAAGCCACTGTTGTGCTTGCACCCAGTTTTAATTGCCCTTTTGCTTTTAACTGATCATTAAGCACACTCAATTCAAACTCCAGCTGATTTTGAATTTTTTTTGCTTCCTTAAGCCTGCTTAATAATAAAGTACCGCCTTTACTAAGCTCTATTGCATTTCCCTTTCTTTCAAATAAAGTGGTTTTATAAAATGCTTCCAATGCTTTTATGTGTTTGCTGATGGCGGGCTGGCTGATGAACAATACTTCACCTGCCTTTGAAAAACTAAGGTTGGTGGCCACTTCAATAAATATTTCGTGCCTGGTAGAAAGCATAATTTGTTCAATTAGTAAACTTGTCTAAAATTAAAGCATTTAACTATGCTGCGTTTTATTAAAATCAGAGTTTAATAATATTGCCTATGGCGGCGATGTTAAACCCGTTTTGTATTACCTGCCTGTACTGCTTACTTTTTTTATTAAGAACCGGGTTGGTGTGATTAAAATGTATGAAATAAATCTTCTTTTTTTCAGCAGCAGGTAGATCTTTAAACCTGTTCATACTTTCAATAATAAAAGGGTGGGGTATGGTTGAAATATCCCGGTTGTTGATCTCGGCAGCATCGTAAAATGTACCGTCAATAAAAGCATAATCCACTTTGGCAATCGCTTCTGTGATGTTTGTATTCCATTTATCCCATTTATCAATATCGGGTATAAACAATGCTTTTTTGTTTGGGCCAATGATTGTATAGCCAACAGTTTCAGAGAATTCATCCCGGTGCGGAACAGTAAAGGGAATAACCTTCAGATCAGGAGTAAGTTGTATTTCCTTTTGATCATTCAAATCCTGCAAAGTAATATTCTTATTTTTTACCAACTGGCTCCAGGGGCCGTTTTGTTCAAGAAAATTCTTCATCCGGGGCATGGCATACACAGGAATATTGTCAGCATTCATGGCTTCCTTACCCAGGTACATTAAGCCGGTATAATGCCCGATATGGGCATGGGTGAGAAAAATACCATCCGGCGTTTCGGTATTGCTGAACGATGCATAATTTTTTAAAGCCTTTGCCTGTTGGGTAAAATCGGGCGTAGCTTCAATAATATATTTTTTTTGATTTGCTGCATCAATCAATCCAATTGAAACAACCCTTCTGTTTGTAGAAGGATGTAGAAACAAATCTTTACAACAATCTTTTTTGCATCCAACCTGTGGCGATCCGGCATCCTGTATCGTTCCTAAAACAAGCAAAGAAATTTCTGCAGCAGGCTTAAGCGATTCAGTTTTTGCAATATCAATATTGCCACAGCAGAAAGTGAAGACAAAAAGAGGTAAAAAAAATTTAAAATGCTTCATTGTTTTTAATTGTGCTGCATTTAAAATATAAAATTAAAATGTGCAGGAAGAATTTCTATTTTGAATTCGTGGCTTTCTAAATATTCTCCATCAAGGTGCGATTGCATAAGCTGATTACTTTTAACCGTTATTTTTTGGGTATTGTAATAATCTATAAAAGGCAGACCCAGGTGTTTACCTTTTTCAATAACCGGTAAATATCGCAACCTTTTAAAAGCGGAAAGTGGTGATACCAAATTTGCATCCAATAAACCATCATCGGGTTTAGCCAGCGGTGCAACATAAAAACCACCGCCATAGCGGGTTCCGTTGGCAAAGCTGATCATTAAAAATTTGCCTGTAACGGTTTTTTCGGCTGATTTAATGTTATAGTGCTGTTCTTTATAAAATAAAATATGTTTTAAAATGGAAAGCATGAAAGAAGTTTTGCCTCCAAATTTATTAACACCCTGCAGGCTTTTAGCAACGGCGCCTTCAAAGCCAATACCCACACCGTTTAAAAAATACCGATCATTGCATTTACCGGCATCAATGGGTTTAGGGGCCGATTGAAGCACATGGTCAATCTGTTCGTCCACAGTGGTTTTACCATACAGCAAGGCATAAAAATCGTTACCGGTGCCACCATTAAAAATGCAGAGCGGTATTTTAATATCGTTAAACTGGTTCACAAAATAATTTACTGTGCCATCGCCACCGG
>JANMWP010000470.1:0-2268 GCA_031394065.1 Chitinophagaceae bacterium | reverse complement strand
AAATCAAAGCTAAAATCCGTTAAGGGTGAAATAGCGGCCATTTTAAACCCGGAAGCTTTGCCATTTTCATCCAGTTCAAATTTTACATAAGCATCTGCATCCATGCTGCGGTCGTTCCATTTGGCTACAAAAGTATTTCCCTTAAAAGGCAGTAATATGCCGCTGAGTTTTGGAGAACGTTTACTATCAAACCAAGGCTGCCCGTTTTTAATGGAAATGGTTACATCGCCAAACCATTGATCGGTATAGGTGCCAATAAAATTATTAATATCGGCTTTGGGTGCCGTACTTTTTTGTTGTGCAGCAATGCCCGCCCAAATGGTATCGGTTATCTTTTTTGCATCGGCCTCATTTTTTACTACCCGGTCATGCATTTGCTTTACCCTGTCGGTACCTTTTACGCCCAGGTAACTATCTTTAATGGTATTGGTAATGGCGGTAAAAGCAGCGCCAGACTGCTGATTGGTTAATACAATGATGCCCAGTTTTAATTCGGGTATTAAAGTGATTTGGGTAACAATACCTGCCAAACCTCCTGTATGGGTAACCTGCTTATACCCTTTTACATCGCTTAAAAACCAGCCCAGGCCATAAGCCGCAAAATGTGTGTTGTAAGCACCCGGCCCACCAACATTAATGATGGTTTGTGGCGCCCAGAAATCGTTGTGAACTTCTTCACTGAACATTTTTTTACCATCACCATATTTGCCATTATCCATTTGCATGATAAGCCATTTGCTGAGGTCGGTAATGTTACTCACTATTCCACCGGCAGCGTTGGCATCTTCATCCCATTCAATATCTATAGTTGTTACTTTTCCATTAACAGGCGCATGTGGCATTACTAAATTATTTCGATTTGAAAGCCTGCTTATGGATGCTTTACTGGCTGTCATACCCAATGGTTGCATGATGCGTTGTTCTATAAAATCTTCCCAGCTTAAGCCACTTACCCTTGCAATTACTTCGCCAGCCACAATGTACAGGTTGTTGTCGTAATCGTATTTTGTACGGAAAGCCGAGACTGGTTTTAAGTAGCGAAGATTATGTATGATGTCTTTTTTGGTGAAATTATTAGAATCCGGAAACATCATCAGGTCGCCAGAGCCAAGCCCCAACCCACTTCTGTGTGTTAACAAATCTCTTATTGTAAAAGCATCTGTAACATAGGGATCGTACATTTTAAATTCGGGAATATAATCCGTTACTTTATCATCCCACTTTAATTTACCTTCATCTATCAACATGCCCAAAGCTGCACTGGTAAAAGATTTGCTGTTACTTGCAACACCAAACAAAGTATTTTCATCTACCTTTTGCATGGTACGCAACGAACGTACACCATAGCCTTTTGCATGAATAAGTTTACCATCTTTTATAACACCTACTGATATGCCAGGCACATCAAAAGTTTTTAGTGTAAGTTCTGTAAGCGAATCTATTTGTGCAGAGCTGATGACCTGGGCTGTTGTAGTAACGGAGAAACTTAGTACAAATGAAATGGCAGCAATAATAAGAGAAAGCTTTTTCATGAATGATAGTTTTAGTGTGCTGGTTTTATGCTCAAATGTAAACTTATTACCGGATTCAGATTATTGTTGGCAGCTGTACACTCAAAAAAAATCCCCCCAATGCATTGGGAGGATAAAATAAAAATATAATTGATCTTTACAGTATCAGAATTCCTTTGGCCTGCATCGTAATTTCTTTCTTCGGTTGAGTTATAGCATCGACTTCTGCTTTACTCTTTCCTGCATCTTCTGCATAATGTTTAAGCATGTCAACCGAAGTTTCTTTTAGTGTAGCAGTTCCATCAACAACAATTGTTTTACCGTTCATTGATAAAGGCACTAAAAATTTATGGTCCTTCATTTTAATCATCATGGCACCATCTGCAGTTTCCATCTTCAGCCAGCATCCTTCTGCTTTACAAACTTCTTTTACTTTACCGGTTACCTTTACCTCAATACTTTCTTTTCCGTTTAATTTAGCAGGCAGCTCTGCTACAGGTATCGCATCAGCTGCAGTTGTCTTTTTGCCAAACACCATTCCTGTATTTGCATCTCCCTCAGGAGGCTGGGCCATTAAAAAAATACCTAACAACAAAGCCGGGATAAGTAATAATAATTTTTTCATGTTTTAAGATTTTACAATTAAAAAAAGCCACCGTAGTGGCTTTGCAATTTAAACAATTTTTTCAACCTGCATATAGCTAAGTTCAACCGGTGTGGCCCTGCCAAATATTTTAACCTGAACTTTTAGTTTTTT
>JANMWP010000413.1:0-5816 GCA_031394065.1 Chitinophagaceae bacterium | reverse complement strand
TTTTCTGTGGTTTGCAACAACTGTTCCGCTTCGGTTTTTGCTTCGGTTAAAGCACGAATGTCCATATCTTCTTTGGCATGCTCCATAGAATCCAAAAGCATTTTTTCAACATCTTCATCTGATAAACCATATTGTGGTTTTACTTCAATGGATTGCTCAACGCCACTTCGCAGTTCTTTTGCGTTTACAACCAAAATGCCGTCGGCATTTATTAAAAAACTTATTTCCACTTTAGGCATACCGGCAGGCATACCGGGTATGCCCGTTAAATTAAATTCGGCCAGGCGGCGGTTATCTTTAACCATATCACGTTCGCCCTGGTAAACCGCAATCTTCATTCCGCTTTGGCCGTCTTTGTAAGTGGTATATTGCCTGCTTGCTTTGGTTGGTATTTTTGAATTGCGGGGTAACAGTACATCCATTAATCCTCCCATGGTTTCCAGGCCAAGCGATAAAGGCGTTACATCCAACAACAATAAACCGGTGGTATTACCGGCCAAAATATCGGCCTGTATGGCCGCTCCTAATGCAACCACTTCATCCGGATCTACTGAATCATTTAATTTTTTTCCAAAAAAACCGCTGACCATTGCTTTAACCAACGGCACCCTGGTGCTGCCACCAACCATTACAATTTCATCAATGTCGTTCTTTTTTAAACCGGCATCTTTTAATGCATTAGTACAGCAGGCAATTGTTTTTTCAACAATTGGCTTTACTATCTCTTCAAATTTATCTTTAGTTATAGAAAGATCTATGCCTTCATAAACCGTAGTAAATAAATCATTTGATGATAGTTGTTTTTTAGCTTCTTCAGCTTTCAACCTAAGCACCTGACGATGTTTTGATTCATCACCACTAAAATTATTTTCTTTTATCCAGTGATCAACAATAGCTGCATCCAGATCATCACCACCCAAATAAGTATCGCCATTGGTTGACAGTACTTCAAATACACCTCCGGAAATATTTAAAATTGAAATATCAAAAGTGCCGCCACCCAAATCATATACTGCAATTATTTTTGCCTGTTCTCCCACTTGGAGGGAGTTAAAGGGGGCCCCAAAGCCATAAGCAAGGCTGGCTGCAGTGGGTTCATTAATAATACGCAATACATCCAATCCTGCAAGTTTACCGGCATCTCTTGTTGCCTGCCTTTGTGCATCATTAAAATATGCAGGCACTGTAATTACTGCTTTGCTTACCGGTGTTTTTAAAATATGTTCGGCTTGTTTTTTTAATTCTTTTAATATTAATGAAGATAGCTCAACGGGCGAATAAAAATTATTTCCTACCTGTACTTTTGCCAGTTTATTTTCATCATCAATAATTTTATATGCCAGTGCTGCAGTATTATTTTTTACATCTTTATAAGTTTTACCCATTAACCTTTTAGCCGAAAAAATAGTGTTTGCCGGATCCGAAATCAGGTATTGTTTTGCAGCTTCACCTACTGTAATATCTGCATTGGCACCAAAATGTATTACAGACGGAACCAATGAAGCACTGTTGTATTCTTTTAAAGCAACCGGTTTTTTACTTTCTGGATGTATAATGGCAACCAGGCTGTTGGTAGTCCCTAAATCAATCCCAACTATTATTTCATCTTTCTGTAAACTGCCTGTTGCTATATTAATAGCTATTTTAGCCATGTAATTATCTGTTTATATACAAAGGTAACGCCGAAGTACCAGAATTTTGCTGCAAGGGTTGCCAACCTTTATCCTTCGACAGGCTCAGGAGGTTGGCAACCCTATAAAAAAAGGCTGCCCGTTACAGGCAGCCTTCTATCGTTCCACTAATTTATTTTATCTGATGATTACCATTTTACCATATCCCTTGGTAAAGTACTTATCAGTTTTATCATCTTCCGATTTATATTTATCGAGTGATTTACCATTGAGGTTTGTAAGTACCCTGTATAAGTAAACACCATTAGCCAGCTTAGCCCCATAGGTATCTGTGCCATCCCACTTATACTCCGTTATATTTCTGCCAACATGGATCGGGCCAAGCTCATCTTGTGTAATCTCCCTTACCACTTTACCCGTTATGGTTAAAATCTGTATCCGCATATTTTGTGGTATTTCGCTGCCGGTAATGGTAAAAACAAAAGCTGTTGAAGTGGTAAACGGATTTGGATAATTAAGCAAATTAGAAATCATTGCTTTTGTTATTACCTGAAAAGAAACGTGATACTCAATGGCTCCCGCCGTATTACCAATAACATCTCTTCCTGAAACAATCAGTTCGTACTCTCCCTCTTGGGGGAAGTAAGGCATAAAGTCGATGGTGGCAGTATTATTGCCGGTTGATAAATTAGCCGGTGTAAAACGCATGGTATCGCCAAAATTATAATTGTGTAAAGTGCCATCCGGAAAACGTACCTGCACTTTAATGTAAGCGGTATCGCTTAATGCCAGAAAGCGGCTTTCGTCTTTAAGGTTAACCAGAATATGCGGCTTGGCCGATACGATATCTTTATTAAGAATGTGTACCCCATCAAAAGTTACATCAAGCAATGGATTAAAATTATCTGCTTTTACAAATAAATTTTTGTAGAGTATATTGTTAAAATGATATTGCTCCGGTTGTATAGTAGCAGGATTTACATCCACAAAAATTGTATTCATTCCGGGATAGTTACGGGTATTTATTTTATAATTGATAACCATCGTATCTCCCGATATCAATACCTTTCCTTTTGGAATATTTATAGGTGTAGGGTTATTATTTCTGTCGGTGATGATGAAATTAATTTTCATACTATCGGCAAAAGCAGTTTGGCTAATATTTTTAAACGCCAGTTTAAAGTCTACAACTTCTCCCTGATCTGCAGTATCCTTCATTACAAAAAGTAAATTAGGTGCAACTGCGCCTTCGGGTATATAAGTACCATTTACTCTCCAATACCTTAACTGGTTAGGTGTAGCTTTTACCGAATCGGTATTCAGCATTTTTAATTTGATGTAAGGATAAATTTGTGCATTGATCCAGCTTAATGATGTATCAACAGCTGGGCGCACAGTAGCCAGAAGTGTGGAATTACCATTAATGTCCAAACCTAAAACCTGAACAGCTACCGAATCGTTTGTTGGTGTTTCAAGCGCTATGCCTCTCCAGTGCAATGCATTCCACTGTAATGCAGGGCCAAACTTATCGGATATTATATCACCAGAAAGGTAGTTACCGATTGTGTAAAAACTCTCATTAAGTATGTCGGAGGAATTTGTAGCAACTTTTTCAACAACTGCTCCCGGCGTGCCTTTCTTATAAACAAACACATACGGAATAAATCTGTATAATGAATCTATTTTACTAAAGCCATTATTTTTAAGTTTATGATATAATGAGTTAACCGGATCATCTGCCTGCCAAGTTGTAGGGAAACTGATAGATGGATTTGCAGGGCTGTTTGTCATTACTACATAATGCCCGGTTGGAACTATGTTATCAAGGAAATTAATTACAGCTTGCCGTCCAGCTAATGTGCCAACTTTAAAATGGAAAAAACCAACTTTTACAGTTGCATTAATTGGAATCGGCCTAACACTGCCATATAAACCTGACACGCCGTTGTCGGTATTTACCCAAGCTTTGTTAGTTACTGTATCAATAATATAAAAACGCAATACTTCTGAGTTTGGACCTAATCCGGGGCCATAAAATCCTGCCTGCTCAATCAATCCGTCATTTCGTAATGAAACGTCATTAGTTTGAGTAATATTCGGATAAATTCCTGTTCTTATATCAAATTCCCTGTTACGTTTGTCATATTTTAAAACCCTGTCTGCCCCAAGAGTGATCTTATTATAGGTATTCTTTTTAAACTGATAATAATGTGACTGATTAAACCCTGCAGTGCTATTAGGTAAATAAATGAAAGAAAAATTATTCCAGATAAATATATTGCCCAAGGTTGGCACAGTAGATGTTCTCCAGTAATAAACGGTACTATCAGTATAAGTAATATTTGTAGGTTTAAATTCTATTACCCCTCCCGTACCGCTGGCATTATATGTTTTCTTAAAAGAAGAATTGAACAATTCAGTTGTATCAACCTCCATAATATATTGCCGGTTGCCACTCAGTGGATTTGCTGTACTGGCATAATAAACCAGGTTTTGCTGATTAATAATTGAATAATTGTATGGTGAAATGGGACGTAACTCATCTTCAAAAATGTAAAAATCTTTA
Source organism: Chitinophagaceae bacterium (assembly GCA_031394065.1). GTDB lineage: Bacteria > Bacteroidota > Bacteroidia > Chitinophagales > Chitinophagaceae > Ferruginibacter. The sequence continues at coordinate 1,619 of JANMWP010000413.1, read as the reverse complement.
GAAAGATCATTATTGGTTTCAGACAATTCATCAATACGGCTGTCAGCTTCAACAGAAACCAGTAATTTATTAAGCCCTTTATCTGTTAAAGGATTAATTGAAACTGTGAGGTTAAATGAATCGAGATACAAAGTAGTTGGAATAATCTGGTTAAATAAAACCTTTATTGAATCGTTTGGTAATTTCTGTCTTATTTTAAGTCTCATAGAATCCCGGATAGCTTTGCCGATATTCATAATCTTAACATCAACTTTAAAGTTTTGATCGGCTACTGAAATTATTGAGGGTGTAAATTTTACCAGTTGATCTTCTATTACATAATCAGGTTTTGCAAAGTTGTTTATTCTTAATGCCGGATCACCATGTAGATTAATTTCTTCCAAATGAATTCTTGTATAATAATCCAGGCTGGCCGGATTACCCCCCAAATCCTGAATCGTAGCCTTCAACTGATTTCCAACTGTATTGCCATACATGGTGCTGGACAATTTTCTATAAAAATTATCATTATAAAAATTCAAGAAAGGCGCAATACCAAAGTGCGTACTTCCTAAAAAGCCAATACTGCCTTTCTGGTTGATAAAAATATATTTTTCAGACAATGACATACCTGAATAATTTACCGGCCTGTTAATATTAAAAGTGAAAAAATTACCAACCGTACAACCGCTTATATGCAAAAACGGATACTTTCCGGTATTTTGATAATTTTCGGGATAGTTTAAATTTATAGCCAGTTCGTTGGCAGATGAGTGTCCAAAATATTTTACATAACTAAGCCCTTCCTGAAATAAATCAGCTATTCGCTGGCTTTGTTGCTGCTCAATAGCTGCAACTGATGTTTTTGCAAATGTTTCTACATGTGCGCCATATAAGGTATCCTCAATTATGTTTTTATATCCATTCATGTAAACGCCAAACTGTGCATTTTCAAGGCTGTCGGATCCACCAATGGTATGCAGCATATTCTTCATCCAGCCTCTTTCGCCAATGGTTTGAACTGTAGATTGCTGAGCCTGTTCATATTGCTTCATTTTATCTAAGTAATAACCCACTTCTGTTCCGTTAACAGCTCCTAAACGGCCAATGGGAATTACCGGAACATTTGTACCGGGAGGACAGGCTAACAAAACATCCGATGCAGGCCAGCCAAATGTTTGCACCAGGTCTAACTGATCGGCAACAGGATTACTACTGTTTAAAGTATAATCCAGATAAGTTAAACCCCTGCCCATAATAAATACATACTTTGGAGCAGGATTAAACTGCTGATTGGCATATAAAATAAAATCACGAATAGCTGAAGGGTGTTTTTTAATACCAAATCCAAACTGGTCATTTAGCTCATCTACATTATAAATCTTTGCATTAAAACCACCACCGGTTACTGAACTGCGGTATTGACGGTATAGGTCTACATTGTTTACGCCTGAACCGTTATTATATAAAACGGGGTTGCTGATAATAATATAATTACCCTGATTGGCTGCACTGCCATAATTAATAAAGGTTTTAGATGATAGAGAAGATACCAGACCGAAGTTGGACACGTCTCCACTCATCAGGTTAAATTTTCTTAACGTATCTGTTGAAGGCGCCAGTACAAATCTAACCTGGCC
>JANMWP010000400.1:0-3898 GCA_031394065.1 Chitinophagaceae bacterium | reverse complement strand
CGGTTTCAATAAAAAGTTTGATGGACTCTTTTGGTTTTAACTGATTCTTGTTTCTACCATCACGAATGTTGGTTATTACATTTTTAAGCAATTCGCCATCTGCCAAAATCTTTTCATCAGTCACATTTACCGCTGCGAATTGTTTTACACACAAATCATCAGTTTGCGTTTTCAGCAAATGATAAATCTCTTCTGTTACAAAAGGCATAAAGGGATGCAGCAATTGCATCAGGTCTTCAAAATAACCAATTGTTCTATTGTAAACTGCTGCTTCAATGGGTTGTTCAAAACCTGGCTTAATCCATTCTAAATACCAACTGCAGAAATCATCCCATATTAAAGAGTAAATAGTTTTTAAAGCTTCGCTGAGGCGGAATTGCTTCATCAACTGATCAACTTCCGTTCTTACCTTGTTAAGTTTGCTTTCAAACCAAATTAATGCAAAGTTGTCCGTCGTCTGTCGTCCGTCGTCCGTTGCCTGCCTTCCCTCCCACATCTTTAAAAGCTTCAACGCATTCCATATCTTGTTATTAAAATTTCTTCCCTGCTCCAAACTGTTTTCATCAAACATCAGATCATTTCCTGCCGGTGAAGAAACCATGATACCGAAGCGTACTGCATCTGCACCGTATTTATCAATCAGGTCCAACAGGTCGGGACTGTTGCCCAAGCTCTTACTCATCTTGCGCCCTAATTTATCCCGTACCATACCGGTAAAATAAACATCTTTAAAAGGGATTTGCTTTTCATATTCCATGCCCGCCATTACCATTCGTGCCACCCAAAAGAAAATAATATCCTGCCCGGTTACCAACACTGAAGTAGGGTAGTAGTATTTCAATTCTTCATTGCCCGGATCGGTAATGCCTTTAAAAACCTGTGATGGCCAAAGCCATGAAGAGAACCAGGTATCTAGAACATCAGTATCCTGTTTTATTTCTTCAATTTTGAATTTTGAATTTTGAATTTTGAATTGTTCAGCTGCTTCTTCTTTGGTTTCAGCAACAACCACCCTGCCTTCCTCATCATACCATGCCGGTATCTGTTGTCCCCACCGAAGCTGCCGGCTGATGCACCAGTCTTTTACATTCTCTAACCAGTACTTGTACGTTGCTAAAAATTTATCGCCGGGATGAATTTTTATATCACCATCCACAACAGCCTTCAACGCAGGTTCGGCCAGTTCCTTCATCTTTACAAACCATTGTGTACTTATTCTTGGCTCCACAACCACACCAGTTCTTTGACTGTAACCTAATCTTGTTGTGTATTCTTCTTCTTTAGTTAAGAAACCTTTTTCTTCAAGCTCTTTAATTATTTTTTTGCGTGCAATAAAGCGGTCTTCGCCAACATAAATTTGTGCAGCAGCACTCATGGTGCCGTCTTCATTTATAGTGTTGATTACTTCCAGGTTGTGTTTTAATCCTAAATTATAATCGTTTATATCGTGTGCCGGTGTAACTTTCAGGGCACCCGTTCCAAATTCCAGATCAACATAGTCATCAAAAATGATGGGGATGCGGCGGTTGATTAATGGTACAAAAGCAAATGCACCTTTTAAATGAGCATAACGTTCATCAGTTGGATTAACGCAGATGGCCGTATCGCCCATGATGGTTTCGGGACGCTGTGTTGCAATACTAATGTACTCTTCTTTATCAGTATCTAATTTGTAACGCAAGTGATAAAGTTTGCCGGTTAGATCTTTGTATTCCACTTCCTCATCGCTCAATGCAGTTTTAGCAGCTGAATCCCAGTTTATCATTCTTGCACCACGATAGATCAAACCTTTATTATACAGATCAATAAAAACTTTTATTACCGCTTTGTAATAATGGTCATCCATGGTGAAGGTTGTTCTGTCCCAATCTACACTGCAGCCCAACCTTTCAATCTGGTTGTAAATGATGCCACCATATTTATCTTTCCACTCAAAAGCGTATTTTAAAAATTCTTCTCTTGTTAAATTGTTTTTGTCAATGCCTTTTTCTTTAAGCATGGCTACCACTTTTGCTTCGGTGGCAATAGAGGCATGATCGCTGCCCGGCACCCAACAAGCATTGAAGCCGCTCATACGGGCCTTGCGTACCAGGATATCCTGCACGGTTTCGTTCAATGTATGTCCCATGTGCAACACACCGGTAACATTGGGTGGCGGTATCACCACAGTGAATGCAGGCCTGCTATCGGGCTTGCTGTTAAAATACCGCTGGCTAAGCCAATGTTTATACCATTTACTTTCAACTGCTGCTGGCTCAAAATTTTTAGTCAATTCCATTTTTTATGCTTCCTTGTATTATTGGATGGCAAAAGTACAAAAAAGCGGGGAGGATTTTTGTTAGCGGTAAAGTGAGTAGTGCATCAGTTTTAAAACCTGCTAACAATTTTACTGTCAGTCTGAGCCTGTCGAAGACGGGTTAGTTTAATATTGCCCCGGTTTCGACAAGCTCAACCTGACAGCTTTTCAAACTGATGCACTACCGTAAACTGTACGTTTTTGTGAAATAACTTGGAGGATAAATAATCAGAACAGGCACAAACTGTTTAGTATTGAAGAACAGATTGTGCCTGTTAAAATATTACTTAAAAAAGCAGGAAATTAAAATAGTTCTGCCTTTTTTGAACTTTTTACATCCCGTGTATTTTTTTGCACGGCAATGGCTGCAAACAAACTGAGCACAAAGCTCATGGCATAAAAACCTTTCTCACTTTTTTCAAGTTCGGCATTCCATAAACCAACGGTGAGTAAAACGATTGACAGCAGCGTGGTAAACCAGGCAATGCCATAATACATGTTTGTTACCGGAATTCCTTCCAGCTGGTCACGTACTGCTTTTTGAACAGAGATGGCCGAAAAAAGGCCAAACATCAATACGGTAAAATAATAACCCTTTTCGTTGAGTTCCATATTGGCATTCCATAGGCCAATAATGAATGCAACGGTACCAACTAAAAAGGCTGTCCATGCTGCAGCAATAAAAGCTGCCGAAGGTTGATTGATTTGTTTTTGTTCCATAATTATTTAATTTTTTATGAAACAAAACTATTGCTATGCTTTTCTTTAATTTTTGACTTATGTCAAAAACCAAAAAACTAAATGTTAAAACTTGCTGCGGATGCGGCTGAGTGTTTCCTGGCTGATGCCAAGGTAAGATGCAATAAAACCAAGCGGTACCCTTTCAATAATGTATGGCGTTTGCTGCATCAGGTTTTCGTAACGTTCTGTTGCCGGTTTAAACTGGGCATTTACATATCTTTCTTCCAGGCGGATATAATATTTTTCATAAATGATGCGTACAAGTCTTTCAATATCGTGATGCCGGTTAAATAAATCTGCCAGGGTTTCTTTTGCAATTGCCCAAAGGGTGCAGCCTTCAAGCAGCTGAATATTTTCAACAGCCGGTTCGCCGGTTATAAAACTGTGAAAGGAAGTCACAAAATCATTTTCAAAACCAAACCAATGTGTTATTTCTTTTCCATCCAGGTTATAAAACCCACGCAATGCCCCTTTCTGCAAAAAATATAAATGCCTGCAAACATTTCCCTGCGTAAGCAGCAATTCATTTTTGCTGAGTGTAATTTCTGTAAAGCAGTCCTGCAAAGCATTTTCGGCTTCGGAGCTAAGCTGGTGATAGGCTGTGATATGGGTTAAAAGCTGTTGCAATGCAGGTTATGATTAATGCCCTTCCAGTATTTTCTTTTTTTGGTCTTCATATTCTTCTTCGGTTAAATCACCATTTAAATATAGTTTATAAAGTTTTAGTATTTCGTCAGAAATATTTCCTCTTTCTTTATTTCTGAATTCATTGGGTACTGTCAATTCACTGATTACTTTCAGCGAATTTTCGATGGCACGGTCAAAAGCCATGTGTATATCCAGGTAATTTTTTGAGCCATC
>JANMWP010000394.1:0-9158 GCA_031394065.1 Chitinophagaceae bacterium | reverse complement strand
ATCAAGCTTTGTATTTTGAAAAGGTAATTGAGCATACCCATAATTATAAAGCAGTTGCCAATTGGCTGCTGGGACCGGTTAAAAGTCATTTAAACGACATCAATAGTTCTTATAAAACGTTTTCTTTACCTGCAGAAAAGCTGGCTTCCTTAATTGAACTGGTTGATGCAGGCAAATTAAATTTTGGTATCGCTTCTTCAAAAGTATTTTCTGCCTTATTAAATCAACCGGAAAAACAACCGTTGCAAATTGCGACGGAACTCAATTTAATTCAGGAAAACGACAGCGGCTCCATTGAGCAATGGGTGGATGAAGTAATTGCTGCTATGCCTGATAAAGTAAATCAATATAAATCCGGTAAAAAGGGGTTGATTGGCTTATTTGTTGGCGAAGTAAAAAAACGAAGCAAGGGCAAAGCCGATATGCAGCTTGTAAATACCATTTTAGAAAAAAAATTAAACAATTAATAAATGAAAAAAATATTCGCAGTAGCAGCTATTGCTGCCATTTTAATTTCCTGTAATGATAAAGCAGATAAAGGATCATTTACCCTTACGGGAGAAATAAAAGCATCTCCGAATCAGAAAATTTACCTGGAAGAATTATACTTCAGTGCCAAACAACCCCAGGTGCTTGACACCGGCGAAATAAAAAACGGAAAGTTTACCCTGTCGGCTGTTGCACCGGAAGAAGGTTTGTACCGCATTCGTACAGAGGATGGTGCCAATACTATTTTTATAAATGAAGACAGTAAAATGAATTTTTCGGGAACTGCAGTAAGCCAGGAGCCGATCAATGGTTCATTCAGCGGGCCTGCAAACAGTTCTTTAAAAACCCTGATAAAATACATGGATAGTATAAGCTCACTGATTGCCAATAAAAACAGGTTGATTACAGAATTTTCCAAAGCCGGTGTAAAGGAAACCGATAGTATATTTATGGCTACCACCAAAGAATTCACTTCTTTAAATGATGAGTACACTAAATTCAGTTTTGCTTATGCCGATACCGCTAAAAGCCCCATCGTTTCATTATTTGCAGCAACTATGGCCCCTGTTGAATTAAGCAAATTTATTGAGCCTTTAAACAAACTGGTTAAGCGTTTTCCAAATCATAAAGGAATTGCGGAAGCACTGGTATATATTAAATCACAACCGCCTCCACAAACCCAAACTCAAACTCAGCCAGCTTCTAAGCCTGTCGTAGGTGCAATGGCTCCTGAGCTGACAATGAACGATGTTGCTGACAAGCCTTTTTCATTAAGCCAATTACGTGGTAAATATGTGTTGATTGATTTTTGGGCAAGCTGGTGTGGCCCTTGCCGGGCCGAAAACCCCAATGTAGTTGCAGCCTTCAACCAGTTTAAAGATAAAAATTTTACAGTGCTGGGTGTATCGCTGGATAAAAACAAACAAGCCTGGATTGATGCCATTAAAGAAGATAAATTAAACTGGCAGCATATCAGCGATTTAAAATACTGGAGCAGTGCAGCAACTGCATTGTATGGTTTTGATGGTATTCCTTATAATGTTTTGATTGATCCGCAGGGAAAAGTTATTGCAACCGATTTAAGAGAAAATGCTTTGCAAAATAAACTGGCAGAAGTTTTAAAATAAATTTTTCTTCCTGTTATTTTCTTTAAAATAAAAACTCCCCCGATTTATTGGGGGAGTTTTTATTATACTAAAAGTCTTAATTAATTATCTGTCATTAACCTGTTAAGCGATAATTCATTTGAAGAAATCGGCCAGATATAACCGGTTTCTGAAGATCCTTTTGCAGGAACTGAACCTTTTGCAGGAATGGTTTGCAACAAACGCATCAGGTCATTATTGCGCAGGCCTTCACCCAGTAATTCAATTCTCCGCTCTGTCATGATTACACTAATCAATGCTGCCTGATTAGCCGCAGCAAGAGTTACACTTGGATCGGAACGCTGACGAACTGCATTCACCAGCGCCAATGCTCTTGCATCAACAGCAGTATTGGTACGTGCCAAAGCTTCTGCCAGATTTAATAATACCTCTGCATAACGTATAACAGGAGGATAATCAGTATATGGAGATCCTACTTGATATTTAGCAACATATTTTTTTCCTGCTGCATTGTTGAATGGGAACACCAACAGTGTTTTTCTAACATCATTTATTCCCCAACCTGCATCCGCCACTATACCATTTGGGTTTAAAGAATACTCAGCACTGCCCAAAGTTGCTCCGTTTCTAATAAAATAAAATCCAAGCTGGTTTTGTGTACCCGGGTTATCACCTCCAACTATTGACATGGGCAATGAGAAAATAGATTCTGTTGTATTATAAGTTGTAAATACAGTTGTAATACTTGGCTGCAATGCATGTAAAACACCTGAAGTAGCACTGAAAGGCGCAGTAGCCTGTGCAACAATTTTATTAGCTTCCAGTATTACAGCCGCATAGTTTTGCATAGTCAGATAAACCCTGGTTTTTAATGCTATGGCTGTATTGCGGTGTGCACGGGTTGTATTTAATTCAGCTGCAGAAGTAGCAGGAGTAGCTGTATAAATTAAAGGCAGGTTAATTTCAGCATAATTTAAATCACTTAATATTTGTGTATATACTGCACTAACAGAACTTCTTGCCAGATCAGAAAAACCTGAGCCTTTAATACCTGTTAAACGCAAAGGCAAACCGGGTTTACTTCCACTACCATCAGCGAAAGGCCTTGCATAAAGTTGCAGTAAACTATAATAAGATAAAGCACGTATTAATCTTGCTTCTCCTAAATAGTTTGCTGATAATGCAGACCCAACTACAGCAGACCCTTTAGCTGCCATACCATCAATAAACAGGTTACAAATATTAATGGTATAATATGCCTGGGCCCATAAATTTTGCACCGAATTGGTGGAAGTACCGGTTGGGTTCAAATTCCAAACATCAAACCCGGTAACCACATTGGTAGTTTCATTAATGAAATCTTCCCCTCTGATATCGCCCCATACAATGTATCTGCCACCATAAAAATTACCGTTTTTTAATGCCTGGTACATAGACCGGGCCTGGTTTAAAACACGCTCAGGCGTATCAAACGAAGTGATATCTGTTATAGATGTTTGCGGAATTGGTGTTAACAGATCCTTATTACAGGATATCGTAAACAAACTGCACAAGCAAAAACTAATAATGTATTTTAATTTATTTTTCATTCTTTGAGAATTTTTAAATTTATAACTCAATTTTAATTATAATCCAATATTTACACCAAATAACACCTGACGGCCATTGGCAATTGTATTTCTGTCAACACCAGCTGCACTGGAAGTATTTCCATTTGAAGATACTTCAGGATCGGGACCAGGATATTTGGAAAAGATGTAGAGGTTTTGACCACTTACATAGAACCTGGCATTGCTGATCTTTAATTTTTTCAACGCATCAGCAGGTAAATTAAATCCGAATGTTACATTCTTTAATTTAATAAAATCGCCTTTAAACAAACTATATGTCATAGGTAATGCCGATCCGTTTGAAAGGTTATCGCCATAAACCGGTCTGGGTACTGTACTTACATCACCAAATCTTTTCCAGGCATTTAATACGTCCGGAGCATTGTTCCAGAAACGCTGATCGTGCAAGCCTGACCATGAACCATAGTACACATAATTACCACCAGCGTAAGTAAGTAAAACATCCAGATCGAAGGCTTTATATTTAAATGTATTGCTTAAGCCGCCATAAAATTTAGCTTGTGAGTTAAACATGTGTGCATCCGCAGCCTGGTTAATGGTATTAGGTGAGCCATCAGCTTTTCTGTATTGGGTTCCATCTTCATTGCTCCAGTTAAACTGACCGGCCAATGGTGCAAAACGGTATAATATCCTGTTACCAATCTGGTTTAATAAAACCCTGCTTCCGGTAGCCCGGTCAACGCCTGTTGTACGCACCAGCCAAAGACTACCAACTGACTGCCCAACAGCTGTACGGTTAACAGTTTCCAATCCCGATGTTGCAGTCAACACTTCTGTTAAACCCGGGGCTAATTCGGTTACCCTGTTTTGATTGTTTGTGTAATTAAAATTAATGCTCCAGCTAAAATCATTTTTTCTAACCGGAATTAACCCAAGCGTTAACTCAATGCCCTTATTAAACATTTTACCAACGTTAGCAGGTACATTTGTTGGTAAACCTGCAGATGGCGCTTGTGGTACATTTAAAATCAAATTACTGATATCATTCTTATAATAAACAGCTTCAATTGTTATTCTTTCATTCAGAATTCCAAAATTGATACCGGCATCAAACTTCTTACTGGTTTCCCATTTCAGTTTATTATTTCCTGCCTGGTTAAAAATTAATGTAGGAAGGCCTCCATATAAACCTGAACCATATGTTGAATAAGTAGCATAATCACCAATACCACCGGTATTCCCCACTTTACCATAACTGCTTCGCAGTCTAAAGCTGCTGAATACATTTTTCATTTTACCCCAGAATTTTTCATTATTTATATCCCAACCTACCGAAACACCCCAAAAAGTTTCTTTCTGAGTTGGTAGTGCAGAGTATTCATCCTGTCGTAGGTTTCCGCTGATAAAATATTTCTTTTTAAAATCATAATTTAAACGGCCAAAAACAGATCTCAGGTAGTTTTCACCATAAGCGTTAACGGTTCCCGCAGTATTATTAATACCCCATCCTGCCTGAATAACCGTATAAACCGGATCAGATATCTGCTGGCGGTTTAATCCAAAACCAACTGAAGTTCTGCGGTCCTGCTCCCAACCTGCCAATGCACTTACTGTATGTTTTTCTTTAAAAACATGATCTATTTGAGCAGTATTGGTCCATGTCCATCTTTTGGTCTTATTAAAGAAACTGCTTGCATTTCCTACGGTTGCAAATCCATCTCCATGCAGTGGGGTTTGAAAAATTTCGTTATCTACAAAAAGATAATCAACACCATAAACTGATCTGATAGCAAGCCAGTTAAAAGGTTTGAACTGGGCATACACATTTCCCTGGATATGATTTGTCTCACTGTTACTACGGTTCTTATCAAAACCCACAACCGGGTTGTAAAAACCAACCTGGCCGGTAGATAACTGGTTGCCCATTTGTCCAATAAAATTACCCTGTGTACTGATATTATAAGTACCGTTATTGTTATAAGGTGCAATACTGGGTGCAGTTACAAACTGAATACGTCCAAGGCCTCCGGTGTTAAATCCTTCTCCAGGTAAAGATCCTGAAGTTCCGCTTGTCAGATTTCTCTCATTTGAATAGGAGATTTTAGCACCAACTAAAAAACGTTTATTGAACTTATTTTCAATATTCATTAAAATATTCTTACGCACAAAATCATTGGTTTTTAATATCCCTTCCTGCTTGGTATAGCCTGCAGAAAAATAATATGACGTGTTATCATTGGCACCCGAAATATTCAGGTTATGATCCTGGTTAAAACCCTGGCGGTAAACATAATCAGCCCATTTGGTATCAATAGGATTTCCATCGGGTCCGATAGCCATAGCAAATTTTACATAACCGGGATTAGCAGGGTTTGTTGAATTTACCGTTTGATTATTGGCAGCAGCCATGTTTTTGTAATCGGTGTATTGTTGTGCATTTAAAACCTTTGGAATACCATAAGCGGATGTAAAACCAAAAGAGGCATTATAATTTATCCTTGATTTACCCGGCTTACCTTTTTTTGTTGTAATAAATACAACACCGTTTGCCGCACGGCTACCATAAATGGCAGCAGCTGCTGCATCTTTAGCTATATCTATTGATTCAATATCGTTGGGATTAATACTGGCTAATGCATTACCGGCAGCGCTTGTACCACTGAAATCGCCTGTAGGACTTGGTATACCATCAACAATAATTAAAGGATATGAACTCAAAGAAATTGAGTTTGTACCTCTTATCCGGAATACAGGAGGTGCGTTTAATACACCGCTTGGAATCGTTATTTGTACACCGGCAGAACGGCCGGCCAATGCCTGGTCGAAACTTTGAACAGGTTTATCAGCAACTGATGAGCCTTTGATAGAAGAAACGCTTCCGGTAGCTTCTTTTCTCTTCTGTGTTCCGTAACCCACAACTACTACTTCATCCAGCTTAGTGTCTCTTACTTTCAACGACACATTTAAAACCGCATTGGCTCCAATTGCTTTTGATTGAGGCTCAAAATTTACAATTGAAAAAGTCAGGTTTTTTACAGCGTTTGGAACGGAAATACTGTAAGTACCTTCCTTATCAGTTTGTGTTCCCAGTTTTCCATTTGGAGAAGTAACAGAAACACCCTCTAACGGGGCTCCTTTTTCATCAGTAACCTTACCATTAACTGTACGGTTCTGGGCAGCTGCATTTAGTACAAATACAAATACAGCTGATAACATTAAAATCAATTTTCTCATTTGCATAATAGTTTATAGCGACAAATATAATTCAGATTCCCTGTAAATATCAAATACTTTGACACTTTTATTGCCCTTTCTGCTGCTTTTCTTTTTATGCAGCAGTTTTATAGCCTCTTATTTGTCAAAACGCCTGATACCAAACAAATTACGGAAATTTTACAATTTTTTTATAGTTGTTTTTTTTGGAGCAAATAAAAGCAATAAAACTGGCAATAAAACCAGGTTGGTTAATGTGGCAATTAATAAGGTGGCAGATGTTAGCCAACCAAGGGCCTTGGTTCCACCAAAACCACTTGCACAAAAAATAATAAAGCCCGCAATTAAAACCAATGCCGTGTATACAATGCTTAAACCGGTGCTTTTTATGGTAGCACTTACCGTTTCCAAAACATTATTATTGTAAGCCGGCAACTCCTGTTTATAATTTACCAAAAAACGGATGGTTATATCCACCGCAATACCCAGGGCTACGCTAAAAACCAATACAGTAGATGGTTTTAAGGGAATGCCTGCCCAGCCCATGATGCCTGCTGTAATTACCAACGGAATAAGATTGGGTATTAAAGAGCACAATAAAATACGCATAGATTTAAACAAATACAACATGCAGACAGCAATCAGTAAAAATGCCCACATAATACTATCCTTTAAGCCATTTACAATAAAACGGCTACCCTCCAAAAATGTAATGCTGGTGCCGGTAAGTTGTATTTTGTAATTAGCTGTATCAAAAATTTCGTTTGCTTTTTGCTCAATCCCCTTTAATAAAACGGGTAGTTTTTCGGTACCTACATCGGCCATATTTATACTGATTCGGGTACTTTGCCGGGAAGTATCAATAAAACTAGTCAGCATTTTAGACAGGTTATTGCCCGATCCGCTGTCATTTTTGTTCGGCCTCAGGTATTCGCCTACAAAAGCCCCATCAAAGCTGTTTGGAAGCAGGTAATTGGCCGAATCTCCTTCAAAAAAGGCCTGTTTAGCAAATTTCAACCCTTCTGCTACGCTTAATGGGCGGCTCATTTCCCTTTGCGCCGTTATATAGGCTGATAAGGCATCTACTTTTTCAAAAACAGCCAATGCACGCATACCGGCCAGGCCATTGCGCTTTTTGGTATCTACCACTATTTCAAGCGGCATTACCCCGCTGAAGTTTTTTTCAAAAAATTTAAGATCGGTATAAACTTTATCAGTTTTGGGCAAATCGTCAACAATAAAAGAAACCCGTTTTAATTTAAAAATACCCGCCACTGCAAAAATCAAAAAAGCTGCCGTAATCACATACACTGTTTTTTTATGATGCAGTACCCACCTTTCAATTCTTAGCAAAAAATCAGTAACCCATTTATTGTTCAGGTATTTTGTTTGTGATGGTTTTGGGGCAGGCAAATGACTTAATGCGGCGGGCAATAAAATAAACGAAACAATAAAAATGATCATGATGCTGATGCCGGCCACCACACCAAATTCTTTCAGGATGGCGCTTTTGGTTAATGCAAAAACTGCAAAGCCAATAGCTGCTGTTAAATTACAAAATAAGGTTACCACTCCCATCTTGCTTACCATATCAATCAGCGATTTTTGTTTATCGCCGGAATGGATATAAGAACTGTGGTATTTGTTGATAAAATAAATACAGTTGGGTATGCCAATTACCACAACCAGGCAGGGAATTAAAGCAGTTAATATAGTGATCTGGTATCCGCATAAATACAAAACACCCACACTCCAGATTACGCCCAAAACTACTACCAGTAAAGAAAGCAGCATTGTACTGATGGAACGGAAGAAAAGTAAAAGAATAAATGCACTTAATAAAAGAGATCCAAATAAAAAGTATTTCATTTCATTTTGTATACGGTCGGCAACTACCGTTCGTATTAAAGGCAATCCGCTTAAATGAACTTCGATTTTTGTTTTTTGCTCAAATATTTTTACGACTTCTACGATATCATTAATCACCTTTGTTCTGCCACTGGAATTGAGTATTTCTTTGTTAATGCGTACTCCCATCAGGTAGGCCTTTGTTTGGGGATTATAGAGCAGGCTGCGGTAAAAGGGTAGGTTTAAAAATTTATCCCGGGCTGTTATTAAATCGTCCTGTGTTTTAATAGAATCGGAAAATATTTTTTGGGCAACCAGTTTTTCCGTTGCCGAATCTTTTAACAGGTTTATAGCCGCCGGAATACTTAAAACATCTTCAACAAATTTTACTTTTTTTAATTGCTGATGGAGCTGCCGGTAATCGTTAAATATTTTTAAAGTAAACAAACTATCGGTTTGTATTCCTGCAACCAGCAGGTTTCCATCATCACCAAATTTTTGTTTAAACGCCAGGTATTCCTTGTATTTTGGATTATCAGTTGGTATGGCTTTCGAAAATTCGTAGCTGAGTTTTACCTTACTGGCATAAAAACCCATAGCTACTGTTATCAACAACAAAAGAACAAGTAAAGAACCTCTGAATTTTAGCACTAATTTTCCCAAACTTTGCCACATATAATAATGGATAATTTAATAATGGATAATTGATAATTGTGCAAAGAAAATCTATTTGTGCTTAATTGAACGAAAAGCCGGGGAGATGTTTGGTATTTTTGAGATGTCGCAGTTGGTCTTGTAATTTGCTAATTCGCTTAAACGGATTAACGGATTAACAGATTAACGGATTAACCATACCATGACACATAAAACCAAGGGCATAGTATTAAGAAGTATCAAATATGGCGAAACCAGCCTGGTAGTTACCATATTT
>JANMWP010000552.1:0-5164 GCA_031394065.1 Chitinophagaceae bacterium | reverse complement strand
TCGCCGTGCTACTGAGCAAAAATATCTACACATTCTTTTCTGATAAACGGCGAGTCCTGGGCCTGCACACATGGCTTGGTCAGAGACTCGCCTGAGAATTCGAGTGTTATAGAGGTTTAAAGGAAGATGGTAAATATTACATCTCTATTTCTCTACATCTCTATGTTATAACAACGAAGCTGGTAATTTTTTTACCGGCTTCGTTGTTTTATGGTCCCGTTATATTAAAATTGTTTAAGCTAAATTTGTTTTAATGCTATTTTCTGCTAAAACAAGAAGTAATTTATTTGTGGTGTTTGCAGTTTTGTTATTTGTAACTGCCATCTATCACCTGGTTGCCCTATTTTATAAAATTAATGAAACGCCTGCCTGGAGAAATTTGCTTTTTGGACTTATAGACTTATTTTGTGTTTATGGTGCATTAAAACGCCCTAAATATTTCGTTTACCTGGTTACATTGTTTGTTGTGCAGCAATATTATAGTCATGGTACCTATTTAATAAACATGTGGAATGAAAAGAATCAAATTCATTGGCTAAGTGTTTTTGATTTACTGCTCAGCCCGATTGCTTTTATCATCCTTGTGGAAGATTATAAGATGAAGTATAAAAAAATGCCGGGAACTTAAATTATCTTGTATTCAGATTAATTTAAACTATCTTTTACTTTAATGCTGAAAGGCAAACAATTAATATTAGCAACACGGCAATTTGCCAAAGAGAACCGAACCAGGAGTTGGGTTTATACCCTGTCTACCCTGCTTTTTTTATGCATTTGTTTAGCAGGCACCCTTATCAACTTTCATATTGCAATACGGATTGTTATCAGCATTTTCAGCGGATTGTTAATCGTTAGAATGTTTGTTATTTATCACGACTATATTCAT
The DNA here is from genome assembly GCA_031394065.1 of Chitinophagaceae bacterium. Lineage (GTDB taxonomy): Bacteria > Bacteroidota > Bacteroidia > Chitinophagales > Chitinophagaceae > Ferruginibacter. Next base: position 4,278 of record JANMWP010000552.1, on the reverse strand, counting down.
GAAGCTATTTTGCAGCATTCCCTTTTAGCTAAATGTATATTCACGTTGTTTGGTATGTACGTGCTTGCCCCAACCGGTATATGGCGGCGATCGCATAATCACCATCATAATCACAATTCAAAATTATTCAGCGCAAGTATTGGTTCTTATCCCGTATTTACCAAAAGCAAATTCGAAAAATGCAGTTCCTGGGAAAAAAGACGTTACCTCATCATCCGTCATCCCATAACTATCTTATTCGGGTACCTATCTACTTTTATGTACGGCATGTGTATTCAATCAATGATCAATAGTTTCAGAAAACATGTAGATTCTTTGTATGCCCTGCTGCTGCATTTTAGTGTGCAGTGTATTATCCTGTATTTTTTTGGCTGGCAGTCTTTTTTGCTGTTTAGCCTTGTGCCTCATTTTATTTCCGGTGCATTTGGTGCTTATTTATTTTATGTGCAGCATAATTTTCCAGGTGTTACCTTTTGCGGAGATGCAGAATGGACCTATGAAGGAGCAGCAATGGATTCCTCAAGCTATATTGAATTAAATCCTTTTTTACGATGGGTTACCGCCAATATCGGCTACCATCATATTCATCATTTAAATGCACGTATTCCGTTTTACCGGCTACCGGAAGTGATGGGGCATTATAAAGAGTTGCAAAACCCTAAAAAAATATCCTTTATGCCCGGCGATATTATTGCCTGTTTAAAATTGAAGGTTTGGGATCATGAGAAAAAGCAAATGACAGGATTGTTTTAGCAGGCCCGTTTTACCGCTTGTGCTGGTTATATTTTATTTATTAAAGGTATGCGGATCTCTTTTCATAAACCAGATAGTTAAATCTGCTTGATAAGGATGTTTAATTTTGGCATACTCATAATAGCCCGAAGCCTTATAAAGTATCATTACCCTTTTTACAGTTGTTTCAACATAAATCGGTTCATTTGATTCATCTGCCAGTCTAAACATTTCATTTTTAATTTCATAAGCAGCAGCGTTTCCAATAGCCGTATCGTCGGTAGCAACTAACCAGCCAAACCAGCCGGTTTTGGGCCTTATTTTATCAACGGTTGTTTTACACCGCATAGCTTTTATCCCTTTGGTAAAACCCATGATAAATACAAATACATATAGTTTTCTAAAAATATTGAGCACTGATTGCTTATGATTTTGTAATTGGTAAAAGAAAACAACACCATTTCTGTCGCTGGTTAGCCAGGCGCCGTTTTTAACTGATACTTCATGAAAAAAAAAGGATAAAAATATTCTGAGGTTGGCTTTGTTATTCCTTTTCAGCATCCAGGTCATGCCTGTAGAACCAATGAACGCTTTCACCATAATATCAAGTGCCCTTTTTTTGTCTTGTTTATTTTGAACAGGGTTCATGCAAATATCAGTTATAAGGTAAATGAGTTGTAAACAAGCGGTTTATTTAATTGTTTTTTGTTTAAAAATATTCAGCCACTCATGAAAGATAACTTTAAGCGGATTGTAGGTTTTAATGTTTTTTGGAATTCCATATTTAATTACAATATCATCTTTTTCATTTTTGAAAGTACCAAACATGCGGTCGAAAATAATTAAAGTACTGCCATAGTTTTTATTGAGGTACTCCTCATTTGATGAATGATGCACCCGGTGATGCGAAGGGGTGTTAAAAACAAAATCGAGGTAGGGTAGTTTTTTAATTACCTGTGTGTGCTGCACAAAGGCAAACAGGAAATTTATATTCTCAACAGTAAATATCATCATTGGGCTAAATCCAAGAAACAAAAGCGGAATCCAGAAAAAGTTATGAAGTATCAGGTTAAAGAATGGTAGCCTTGCTGCAGTTGTAAAATTTAATTTTTCGGATGAATGGTGATTGACATGAACCGCCCATAAATATTTATTTTCATGACTAAAACGGTGAAACCAGTAGTACACAAACTCATTTAATAAAAACAACAGTACCCAGCTCCAGAAGCTTTCTTTAACTTTGAAAGGGGCAAATTGGTATAAATATATCCATAATGCCAGCCAGACTCCTTTTGTTAACACCCGCATTAATACGCCCGATACACCTAAAAAAATATTTACCAGGGAATCCTTAACATCATACAGCTTTTTTTTGGTGTAGTAACTGTATAAAGCCTCAATAGTAATGGCAGTAAGGTAAACAGCCAAAAAAATATAAAATGAAAGTGCTATAGTCATGTATTATGTGTTACTGAAACAGGTTTTTGATTCTTTTAATAAGCCTTAGTTTTTCTGCTGTTGTTTGCAGTGTTACCCAGGAATTAACGCCAACGTTAGTTTGTAAAAAAGATGCCTTATAAATATACATATAAATGTTAGTGGTTGCAAACCCTGCATAATTTTTCCGACGATTTTGGTGTAGCATATAACTACTTCCGCCCCGGTTTGTATCTCACGAACCGAAACCAAGTAATAAAAAATGGTTTGTGAAAACACGAACCAAGGCAGTAAATCTTATATTCGCTTTACAAGCACCCTGGGCAATGGAACATCAACTAATTGCTGACTCGTCCTGAAACAGGTTGACTACAAATCAACCCAAATGGACATAAAAACACAAGCCATTACCGAGTATTTAACCCAAGGCACCGGATACCGGCAACTGGCGCACCTATAAGTGCCGCCGGCTGCTGTACTGAGCGAAGCCGAAGTATCAGCACCGGCGCAGCACCTGAAAATAGCTGGCAACTCCACAAATGCTAACACCAGAAAAAAACCTCAATACCAATAAGGGGTTTGTAACAGCTCGAACTTTAAAAATCATACTGTTTTGAAGCTATTAACATTGTGTGTATATTTATAGCAAGATGGGAGTTTTCTGCTGATGAACAAACTATTTTAATTATTAAGTAATAATTATAAAAATGAGTAAATATAACAGGAGAAATTTTTTGGGTGCTATTTCAGTTAGTACTGCTGGCGGAATTCTTATAAATGCAATTGCTCCTTTTTCCGCAGCAAATGCACAAACAAATTCATTGCTTTCTGATCAGAAATCCAAAAGTGAATATCTTTTTGATGAAGGTCTTACTTATTTAAATACGGGGACATTAGGCCCTTGCCGCAGAGAAACTATAGAAGAATCAAAAAAGACATGGGAAGCATTGGAATCATTGCCGGTAAAGTTTTATGGAAAATTTGGGGCAGAACCCCTGGCTGAGAAAACGAGAACCATTGCAGCAAGGTTTCTCGGCTGCGATATTGGAGAAATGCTAATCACCACAAGTACCACAAATGGAATGAATGCAATTGCCCAGGGTTTGCGGCTAAAGGCAGGAGATCGCATCCTTACTACTGACCAGGAGCATGGCGGAGGCTTGTTATGCTGGAATTATCTGGCCAAATATTATGGAGTTATAATTGATATGATAATTATTCCTCCTGGCGAAAATAATGCAGAGGCTATATTGAACAGAATAAAAGATAGCATTAAAAAAGAAACCAAACTCATTAGTGTAAGTCATATTTTCTCAGCTACCGGGCTTAGGATGCCTGTTGCTGAAATTTCTTCATTAGCACGGTCGAAAGGTATTTTATGTATTGTTGATGGTGCACAGGCTGCCGGAGCAATTAATGTAAACGTAAAAGAATTAGGATGTGATGCCTATGCAACAAGTGGACACAAATGGTTGATGGGACCGAAAGGCACTGGTTTGCTGTACTTGTCGAAAGATGTACAGCATATTATAAGGCCTATGCAGTTTGAAGAATCGTATAATACATACAATGATGGAAATGGAGTAGTAAACTTAGCTTGTATTGTAGGGTTGGGTAAAGCCATTGAATATTTAGAATCAGTAGGTATGACTAAAGTAGAAGAACATAATTTAAGTCTGCGTAACAGATTATATGGCCAGCTTTCCTCAATACCCAAATTAAAAATTATGAGTCCTGCCGCAGGCCCATTGGCCTCCCCAATGCTTGCATGCGTAATTCCCGACAGTATTGAAAGAACTTCGTTTGTAAGAATGCTTTTAGATAAGCATAAATTAAGCATACGCCCAACTCATAAACAATGGTTCAACGGCATACGCTTCTCATGTCATATTTTTAACACTGTAAAAGAAATTGATTTTGCAGCTGACGTGCTTCATAAAGAGCTAGGATCATAATTGTTCAGCTTATTTAATTCGTCAACTGGCCCCAACAAAAGTTTTCTTTGCCGAACCCGCAAGCCAACCATAAAAGAGTTTACAAAAAATAAATCAAGGCAGCTTAAACTTCAGCGGTCGGTGATACTTCGACAAGCTCAGTACACCGGACGGC